>JAWXUI010000001.1:0-4766 GCA_044432805.1 Mycoplasmatota bacterium
TGATTATATAAGAGAAGATACTGAAAGTCCATTTTGGTTAGTAACTACAAATAAACTAGTAAAACATATCGAAGGCTTAGATGGACTTAAAACAGGTGTTTGATGTCGCTAGTGCGCAATAATAAAATAAAAAAAGAAAGTTCAAAGTGAGAATAAACTTACTTTGAACTTTTATTTCCATTTATTAGTATATATAGTATAATGTAATACGGGGAGTGATTATTTTGGATTTCAATTATCATAATATTAAATTGGATATAATTAATAATGTAAATAAATTTAAAATGTTTGAAGATTTTGAGGATTTATTAGAAATATATAATAATTTTCATAAATTTATTAAAAGACATTTACATACTTTAAATTTTAAGGATCCTACAGAAAATATTATTAAAATATTTTTAGAAACAAAATATGTTATTATTTATGACTTTATAAAATCTATGGTAAATGGTAATTATTCTCAATCAGTACTTTTTATAAGACCTATAATTGAATATAATGCTAAATATCTATTTTTAATAAATAACAACGATGATATTTTTGAAATTTATAATGATTTTAGATTTATAGATTTGGGTAATAGATTTAGTAATATAGATGGAATTGTTGGATATAAAAATGAATTAATAGAAAAATATGCTCTTACATCTAATGCTAAATTTGAAGATTGGATAAAAACAGTCTTTAAGAATTTATATCCTGATAAAAAATCGAATAATCATATAAAAAATATATTTGATTGGCTGATAGATGAGGGAATATTATTAAAACCTGCTTTTTTACTATATAAACGATATTGTGGATTTACTCATTTTGAATCTTTTTGTAATACAGAAATCAATTTAGAATTTGTATTATCACATACTAGTGAATCAAATGAAAGAAGATATAAAGAGCCTATTCATATTATAAAAAATGTTTTATTATCAACGATGGATTACTTTTTTACAAAATATAGTCATTTAAAGGATGACAATCAAGATATTATAATAGAGAACAAAAGATTAAAAGATAAAATGTATAAAGGAGTTACAGCAAATGAAAAATAATGCATTATTTGGATTTACATTTCAAAAAGTTATTTGTGATCAATATTCAATAGTTCCAAACGAAAGAAAACTTTCTGATTTATTTAAGACATCAATTGATAAATCATTAGAAAAAGATATGCAATCAGTTGTTAAAAAAATATTTAAAGAAATAAATGCTAAACCTGTAGAGTGTACTACATTATCAAAGTTTCAAGGTAAAGATTTACCTTTTAATTTCATTCTAGATAATAACACAACCTTATCTGTTAGAACCAATTATTCAGGGGATAAGGTAGCTCCAAGAAAAGTTGGACAAGCTGGATATGATAAAATAAATCAAAATTTCTCATCTATATTTGGCAAACAAATCATTTCTCAAGATGATATTAAGGAGTTAGTAACTAATAAGACTGAAAGTATTTTACCAATATTTTTGGATAACTTATTTGATGCTGATGCAATTGTTTGGGTATATAAAGTTGCTGATAAAATAGATTATAAAATTATTAAAGGTGATTCAGTAGTAGATTTAGAATTTAAAAAAGAAAACTTTACTTTTACTCAAGGGATTGATACTTGGAATGAAAGTACTACACTGAAATACTTAAATAAATCTATAGCTGAAATCCAAGTTCATAAAGAACGAACATTTAAATTTAGATTCATTATGAAAAATCTTATTTCATTTATTTTAGAAAAGAAAAATAATAATGAGACATTAGGAATGACAGCTGAAAAATGTGTATGTGATATGTTTGATCTTGAATACTCAAAAAGTTTTAAAGATAGAGCTTCAGAATATTTACAACCTATTCTTGATACTACTATTAAATATGCTTTTAATATTCTTCCCCCAGCAATTCAACATACTGGAAGTTTAAAGGGTGAAAGAGGTTTAAATAGTAAGTGTTCATATGATTTTATGCTAAAAGGGGATAAAACACTGTCAGTAAAAACAAATATTGGTAAAATGGTATGCCCTCCAGAAGTTGGTCAACCTGGGGATAAAACTTGTTATCAATATTTTAAGGAATATGTTGAAGGTGATAATATCAATAAGGTTTCATTTAAAGAAATGGTATATAAGCACATACATGATATGATCCCTATTTACTTATATCATTTATTTAAAGAAGATTATTTATTATGGGTATATAAAAATAAAAGGTCATTATTTAATGGTATGGAATATGAATTTGATATTATTGAAAAGGACTTCGGTGCAAATTTCAAATGGGATTGTACTTTGTTTGCATTTTCTAAGAAAACTATTGATGAATGGAATGAGTCAAATACTGTATATTACAATGGTATATCTTTAGGAGAATTTCAAGTCCACAATAATAGAAACTGTTATAAGTTCAGATTTAACTTTAAAAATTTAATTCAAATAATTAATAATAAAACTATTGATTTATAATTTCATCTAATGTATAATTATTTACATGTCAAGTGGACACTGGAGGATTATACATATGTCAATTATTACTATTCAAGAAGCAGCAGAATTATCTGGCAAAAGTCAAAAGACAATAAGAAGAGCTATCGCTGCAGGCAATTTAAAATGTGAAAAAATTCAAAATAAAACTAGAATTGAAAAGAAAGATTTTGATTTATGGTTATCGAAAAATCAAACGGATGAAACAAGTGATAAATTCATTTCCAAGGAAACTTCGGTTAATTGGATTGATATATCAGATATGTGGTCAATTGATGGATGGAATAATGAAAATGATAGAGTAGATTTAAATTTCATTGATTTATTTTCTGGTGCAGGTGGTTTAAGTTGTGGGATGGTTATGGCTGGGTTTAATCCAATTGCTAGTGTTGAGATTATGCCACAAGCAGTTGAAACTTATAAATATAATTTTAGTACAAAAAAAGGTCTTGAGGATCATATAGAAACACGAGATATAAAATCCAAAGAAGTAAAGCAAAATCTTTATGATTCAGTAAAAGGTAAAGAAGTTGATGTAATAGTAGGTGGATTTCCTTGTCAAGGTTTTTCAATGGCTGGTTATAGAGTTGTAGATGATCCACGAAACAGTTTATATAAGGAAATGAAAGATATAGTAGAACACTTAAAGCCTAAATACATAATTATGGAGAATGTGGAAGGGTTACGCTCTTTATTAAATGGTAAAGTTGAAGAGAAAATTATTCAAGATTATAAAAAAATTGGGTATGATATCAATTTGACTGTGCTTAATAGTGCTGATTATTTTGTTCCTCAAATGAGAAAAAGAGTTATTTTCATTGGGAATAGAATAGGAGAATCAAATTTCCATCCAAAACCATTATTAACACCTGATAAATATGTTACATTAGGTGATGCAATTGGAAAGTATATGAAAATGAAAGAAAATAAAGATATAAACTTTACGTTTACAAAACATACTCCAGAAATGATTGAGAGATTAGCAAATGTTCCAGAAGGTAAAAGCTTATATAAAAATTACTCTGATTCATGGAAAAAGAGCCCTTGGAATAAACCATCTTGTACAATCAAAGAAAATCATGGTGGTACTAATATTCATCCAAAGTTACCAAGATGTTTAACTGCTAGAGAATTAGCAACATTACAATCTTTCCCTGATGATTTTATTTTCCAAGGTTCTAAAAAGTGGCAACTTGTTCAAATTGGAAATGCAGTACCTCCATTACTTGGTAAAGCAATAGGGTTAGCTTTAAGAAAAAATATAAAAAATAATAAGAAGGTGAAGTAATGAATAATTATGAAAAAGGTAAGTTTTATGAAAAGTTTACTTTAGAAATTATTACTGAATTTTTAAATGAAATAAAAACGCCTTTAGACAAAATTGAACATAATATCACATTGAATGGTATAAGTGGTGCAACACATCAAATAGATGTACTGATTACTAAGAGAGATGGAAGTAGAGTTATCATTGAGTGTAAAAATTATGAAAGTAATGTATGTCAAGAGAAGATACAGTCATTTATTACTGTTAAAAATGATTTGAAAAATATTTCTGATATGTATTTTGTAACTAAGACAGGGTATCAGCCTGGTGCAATAAACATTGCAAATTATTTTGGGGTTAAATTAATTAATTTGGATTCATATCATAACTCTGTTGAATTGAAAAAATATAATTTAATACATCAAATTAAAATAGAAATGAAAAGCACCTCAAAAAATAATATAAAAATAAATCTATTTGATAATTTAGGAAATGAATTGAAATCTAATTTTTGGTTTGATGGAGAAATTCAATATCATACAAAAGACTTAATTAATTACTTTGGATCACGTAGGGGCGTAAAGGTTGATTTAATACCAAGAGAATACCAAGAGTGCTTAGAAAACTTATCAGAATATAATATAAAACCATTAGCAACTTTGACAGATAGATATAATCAATCATATGTTGAGGAATATGAAAAATGTGAAATAATTATTGATAAAATTAGTTTTTCTTTCAATACAGAAGTGTCTATAATGTTTAGTGAAACAATTGATGATTCCGATACAAAAGCTGTTACATTTAATAATGACAAAAGTGAGGCTACTTTTTACAATAGTAAATTAGGTAACAAAACAATAAAACTAAAAAGATAACAATTAAATCCTCTATTAATTTAGAGGATTTTTTGTGCGAGTGGCAGTCACTCGATATCTTAGGATAGGGACTAAGATATATTTAATACTCTTAAAAATGAGAAACATAGTGTAAACTATCAATTTATTAACTTGATACATTAATAAAC
>JAWXUI010000002.1:0-3644 GCA_044432805.1 Mycoplasmatota bacterium
TTTGATCATACTATTAAATCTACTGCATTATATCATTTTGCTTTAAATGTAATTATATTACATCCTAAAAATAAAAATGATATGACTAGACTTAAAATATCAATACTTCATGAATTAGATTATCCAAACTTCCATAAAATCCAAACTTATTTAAATAAATACCTAAAATACAACATTTTTTAACTAAAAAGTTTGGATTTCATTTTAATAAATCAGATAATTTTGTTTTATCATTCCATTTCTTTATTATATTTTCATTATCATCGATTGATGATAATGCTATAGCTTTTTGTTCTGTTGTAATTTCTAAATAAACCATTGTTGTTTCCAAGTTTTCATGTCCTAATAAATATGATATTTGAACAATATTTATTCCCTCTTCTAACCAATGTGTTGCTGCTGCGTGTCTTAATTGATGAGCATGTAAGCTACATGGCACATCACTACATTTGGGATTCGCTAAAGCAGCCCACTTTTTAATTTGCTTATCAATAGCAGGTTGAGTTAGTTTAAAACTATACCCTTTTGTTTTAGAATAAAACAATAAAGAATCAGGTTTTGTTTCATTAAAAAATATAGTCATATATTTTCTTAATATTTCAACAGTTTTAGGAAGTAAAAATAATGTTCTTAATTTATTTCCTTTACCTATTATTGAAACGCAAGGCTTATCACAATCTAAATATAAATCACTTAATTTTATTGAAAGAATTTCATCTATTCTTGCTGCTGTATTATACATAAGTACTAATAATGTAAAATCACGTAAGCCTGTTTTTGTATTTTGATCTATTTCATTGAATAAAGCTTTAATTCCATTCTTACTCATACCTACGATTTTTCGTTTTAACTGTTTTCTCTTTTTAACTTGAAAAGATGAATTATATAAGTAACTTAATTCGATATTTTTATATGATAAAAATTCTAAAAACACTCGTATAGAACTTAATCTCAAATTTATCGTTTGTGGCTTATTATCTCTAGATTTTTCTAGCCAATCTAGCCAATTGTTAAGATTTTTATAATTAAATGAATCGAATTTAATTGTTTTAATAGTTACTTTATTTTCTTCTAAAAACTCCAAGTATAACTTCAAAGATAATTTATGACTCTTAGCAGTATGAGAACTTATATGTTTGTGTTTATAAATATGATTTTGAAGATATTCAGTTATATATTTAGTGAATAATACTGATTCATTTTTAATTTCCATCACAAACCTCCGGTAAGAGTTCATTAAATGTTTTTGATACTCTTTCATTAAATATATCAGCTATTTTTGGCGTGAGAGTATAATATCTCTTTGTACATTCTATATTAGAATGACCCATACTTTTACTTAAATATACTAGTTTTGAATTGAATTCTAATCCTATATTATTCCACTTATTAATATTTGTTATAGCATAATTATGTCTTAAATCATATGGTACTGCATATGAAGAATTATAAATATTCCAAAATTTTTTGAAGTTTCTACTTACCCAATCTTTACTATGCATTCCAGAGTTTATTGAATGAAAAAAATACTCTCTATTCGGAAAAATTATACTAATTAATTCATTATATTTTACCATCATATTTTTAGTAGAATTATGCAATACAATGTAGTGTTGGAAGTAGCCTTTAGATTGTTGTATATTTAAAACTCCAGCCTCTAAATTTACGTCTTTACATTTTAATTGTCTAGCTTCAGTTGTTCTTATTCCACTACTATATAGTAATCTAAAAAATACTGGTATTGTTAATTTATAATTTATATTATATTTTGAACTTTTAGTATATGATATCATGTCACATGCATTAAAAAAATTTCTTAATTCTTCATTATTGAAATGATGCGGTATATAGTTTTTCTTTGAATTAAATGGGACAAATGAACCATTAGGCACTTTCAAATTTGTTAAGTTTCTAGAATTAGTATATTTTATAAATGCTCTAATTACATATATTCTAGAATTATGAGACTTGTGTAGCTCTGTTATTCTTTTATTACACCATGTATCAATCATTTCTTGTGTTAATTTAGTTTTGTTAGGAAATTTAGAAATACAATAATTTTCAAATGTTTTTAAATTTGCCCCATATGAAATATCATTCCATTGTTGAGATGCTATTCTGAATTTAATAAATTTATCAATCATATCTTTCATAAATGAATTATACTGAATCATTGAACACCTCCAAAAATATACAAGGAAATTTTTCGATGGAAATAGAACATTCATATAATTCTTTTGTATTTATTGATAAATAAGGATCTAATGATTTTGGATTCGTATGACCAAGTGTACTTGTGATAATAGGTTGAGATACATCGTTATTTAATAATGCTGTTACAATATTATATCTAAATAAATGTGTACCTCGTCTTTCTCCTTTTTTCATTCTGATATTCGATTCACTCATCACAATTGCAACTGTATTTTGAATAGAACTTGTTGTAATTGCTTGTTTCAAATTATATTTTATAAACACATTGTTTATATTAACATTTGGTCTTTCATTTTTAATGTAGTCATAAATTACGTTACCAAATGCTGGGATTAACGGCAATTCTAATAATTGAGAAGTTTTTTGTTGAATAATTTCAATTTTATTTTTCTGCCAATCAATATCTGTAAGTTTCAAGTTTGCAATGTCACATGATCGTATCCCCGTATATAATAGTAGACTCATTATAGCTTTGTCTCTTATTGTAATTTTTTTTGAATTTTCAAGTGTTTCCTTTATTGCGTCGATTTCATCATTAGTCAGATATTGGATATTTTTTCTAACATGTCTTAATAGCGGAAAATATTCTTCAATTCTTTTGCATTCTTCACAAAAAGAAGAACAAACTTTAAACACTCTTTTAATCTTTTTCTTCAATGATTGACTAAACTTATTTTGACAGTTATCGTCTAGAAAATAATTTATAACAATACTTTCTGAAACATCTTTTAGTGTATTAATATTACTTTTTTGTAAATAAAGTAAAAATATTATGCAGTTGTTAGCCTCAACTTTATAAGTATTTTCTTTTTTATTGTTTTTCTCTAAATCTATAAACTTATCAATTAAATTTCTAAATTCATCATTTAGATAATAATATTTCTTTTTAGTAAAAATACTGTTGATGCTTTTGTTCCAGTTTGGAAAAGTACCATATAAGTCATAATTCATAATAAAATTTATTTTATCAATTTTAGATTGCTTTGTTGATATTTTAATAAATTTATTATTAAGTATTTCATTTTCACAATATTCCTTATATGAATTATATTTTTCATAATGTGAAAAGAAATGTTTCAATTGATATTTTATATTTTCTATATAACTCTTTGAATATCCAAAAACCTCCATTTCTTTAAATACTAAATCTTTGTTTTTCTTTAAATTGTTTAATTTCATTTTAAACACCTCCAAAGAGATTATAAAATAAAATCCAAACCTTTTTTCAATTTTTCATTTTAGTTATCTCATTATTTTATAAAAGTTTGGATTTTATAAAAGTTTGGATAACTGTATAAATCCAAACGTTTGGATTTATTAGAACATTATTTTCAGTGGGTATATGTAAATAACTTTAATACTAATAAAGCTAAAAGATGGACTAAAGAAATAGAAAATTATAATACAAATAAACAACATTACTATAATCA
>JAWXUI010000003.1:0-115433 GCA_044432805.1 Mycoplasmatota bacterium
TCTACTGTCAAAACAAATATCGATATATTTTAACACACTAACTTTTGAAGAAATTTTACCCATTGGATTAAAAAACGAGTCTATTTTTTTATCTAAATTTTCGTATTTTTCACCTGGAATAATTGCTAAAACAGGTTCTTGATTAGCATATAAACTCCACTTTTTATCAAAAAAATCAATAACAAAATTCATTTCTTTATCAGTAAATTTATGTTCTGTCATTAACATTAACAAATTATTTTTAGCGCTTTCATAATCATTTTTAATATAAGCTCTCTTATCATATTTTGTTTCTTGATTAAAAGGAACCCCAGTTCCTGTAAGATTCGCAAACCATTCAGGAGAATTAGTCGCATAATAATAAGATACAATTGGTGTCATAGAATAAGAAGTTTTATTAGTGCAATTTAATCTTTGCCACCCCAAAATAAACTCTATTCCTCTAGAAATAAAAAGTTCATCTATTTTAGTCAAATCTTCTTGCATCAAAGCAGAAATATTATGATCTATTCCGTTTTCTTTGATACTTTCAAAAAAATAGGAATTAAAAGCATGAAATTTATAATTATTATACATAATTTGATACGCAATATAATAATGTAATTTCTTTTCTTGATTCTCATCTAACTCATCAGTGAAATTGAATTTTTTTAATAATTCTTCATAATATAATTGCAACACATATTTTTTACAAAATCTATCGATAGAAAATTCAATTAAAAATTTTTCTTCTAATGTTGATATTTTTTCAACTGTTTTTTTAATAAAATCAGATAATCCATCTGTAGTTAACTCATCACCGTTCCTAAATAATATAGAATATTGAAGTGAAACACCTATAATATATTCCAATATTCTTTGATTACTTTCTATATTTTTTGAAATAGGTTTTAATAATTCTATAAACTCGTCCGATATAAAATAACTATCAATATTCATAATAAATCCTCCAAAATATATATTAAAAGCCATATTTAAATATGGCTTAAAAATTCTAAATGGTAGCCTGTACGGGATTTGAACCCGTGCATGTCGCCTTGAGAGGGCGATGTGTTAACCGTTTCACCAACAGGCCATTTAAGTAATTATACAATTATATTATTTAAAATGCAAATCATAAAAAAAAGTTGTTTTACAACTATTTTTCCATATCCTTAAATAAATGTTTTTTAATAATTATCAATATAACAAATTAATAATTTTATTTTAATTACAATATCAAAAATAGGACTATAACGCACCAGTTATAAATGACAGCGAAAATATTAACGCTGCCGCTAAAATAAAGTAAACAACCGAATATATTATTACATAAATAAATCCATTTGTTATTCTTGTTAGATTTGAAATTTTAAACGAAATTGAATTTAATAAATAGACTGCAACCAACAAAATTATGTAAAAAATAATATTACCAGTAAATATTAAACTCCAACTTAAAAAAGCAGCTATTCCCGTATTTGCAGCAGCAGCACCACTAGGATTATCCCTACCAGAAAGCACTATCTCAATAGATACAAGTAATGCAATTATACAAATTAATAACTCTAACATTTTACCCAACTCCTACTATTAATGTATTATAATTGATATTTATTTAATATAGCTCTATATTTTTAAAATAACATAATTTATTAGGCATGTCAATTTTAATGAAACAAATAACCAATTTTATATCTACTATTTACTATGAAAATAAACTTTTAAAAATCTCTATTATAAACGTTGCGCCAAACACCAACACTAATAGCATTGTTAGCCATATGATATAAAAAACAAAAATATAAATATATCCATCTTTAACTTTTATATTATTCGCAATTTTAAAAGAAAAGAAATTTAAAAAATAAATTACACTCAGCAAACTTATATAATAATTAATGTTACCATCGATTACACTTCGCCACGATAAATAAGCCATGATTGCCGTATTCATAATTGAAGCAATTGCCGGCCTTTTTCTTCCTATAATTATTATTATAACAGTTATAATTAATAAAATTATAACATCAAAAAAACTATACAAAAAATCATTCATTATAACCACCTCTAACAATTTATATTTATTTAATATAACTCTACTTTTTTAAGATAGCACACCATTATAAAGCTGTCAATTTTTGAAATACCATTAAAAATTATAAAAAAAAGCTGTTTTACAACTATTTTTTCATAATATCAATTAAATCTTTTTTAGCACTTAACCACAAACCCTTAATATTTTCATACGACAAAATTTTTTCAACTTCTTCTACATCAACCCAAAGTATTTCACTTATTTCTTTTTCTTGCATCTTTAAAAAATCTTTGTTTACTGCTTTTGCAAAAAAGTAAACAACTTCTTTTAAAATACCATCATCTTTTGGATATGATATTAAATATCTTTTGTCAGAAATTATTTCCACATCGACATTCGTCTCTTCTTTTGTCTCTCTAAGAGCTGTTTGCATTTCGCTCTCACCGGCTTCCATATGACCTTTTGGAAATCCATAATCTCCTAATCTTTTTTGTTTAATTATAAGAACCTTTTGTCCATCAACAATAAAAGTTCCACAAGATTTTTCTGTTTTCATTTAAAACCCTTCTTTCTAACTACAATAATAACTATCTATATAACAAGCATTGATATGATCTAATTATTAACTAATTTATTCTTGAATTTGACCTTTTTAAAATCAATCTAGCTATTACTATTATAACTAATACTAGAAAAATAATATAAACACAAATAGGAATATCAAATAAAAATGAATCACTAAAAGAATTATTTAATTGTTGTAAACTATTTTTTCTCATCGTAATATCTAAATTTACATCTGGAAGTGTACTTGATTTATATTGATATTTTAAATCTGAAATTTTAGAAAACTCTAAACTGCTCTCCGTAATGTAAGGCATATCCTCATCAAGAGTTAAATTAATTGTTAAACTTGAAAATTCATTCCACAAATTTGCAGGAGCAAGATAATAATAAAGTTCACCTCTTTTTTCATCCGTGTCATAATTTGGATATCCTCCTAAATTATAAACATACGAAATCACAATATCTTGTTGCTCATTTGCCTCAAATTGCATCTCAAATATTACTGTATCAACAGTGCTTACATCATTTTCTAAAACTTCACTTTCAGTCAAAACAACATATTTCCAATCGTCAGTAGTAACAATAGTATCGTAGCTTAAACTATAACTTTCATATTCAAAATCAACTAATAAATCATCAACAAAAATTTGCGTATTATTATTCTCAATATTAGGCGATACAAACATAGAATTGGTAGTAACCATCGTTTCTGTCACATTTTTCATTGTATATGTAGCTGTAATTTTTGCCTGTGTCCCATCAATTACAATATCTAATACTTCTGACAATACAGAAATATCATCATTTTTTTCAAAAGTCACTGACGAACCAATCTCAGAATAAGCAGGAGCAGCCATATTAGCATAAACCGGTTCAATTAAACAAATAGATATTAAAATAAACAAACATATAAATAATCTCTTCATAATTTCTCCTTAACAAAATATACTTAACTTAATTATACCATAAAATTAGTAACCTACATTTTAAAATTTCATACCTTAAATGTAGGAGGAAAAAAATGGATTTTTTTAGTAATTTAAATTATGTAACTCAAGCATTTCTAGCCACTTTATTTACTTGGGGTATTACAGCACTTGGAGCTAGTCTTGTATTCTTTTTCAAAAAAATAAATAAAACCGTATTAGACGCCATGCTTGGATTTGCAGCAGGAATAATGATTGCAGCATCTTTCTTTTCATTATTATCTCCAGCAGAAGAAATGGCTGAAACACTAGAAATGAACGTTTATTTAACACTTACATTTGGATTTTTATGCGGAGGATTACTGCTATATATAGGTGACAAAATATTTGAAACAATCGAAAAAAAGAACAAAAAGAAATACAATAACAAAATAAAAAGTTCTTTCATGCTCATGTTTTCTATGACCCTTCATAATATTCCAGAAGGATTAGCCGTTGGTGTCGCATTTGGTTCAATTGCTTATGGATTAGAAGGGACAACATTAGCAGCCGCTTGCCTTTTAGCCATTGGGATTGGAATACAAAACTTTCCCGAAGGAACAGCAGTAAGTGTACCACTTAGAAGAGCTGGATTTTCTAGAAAAAAAGCATTTTTCTTTGGTCAATTAAGCGCCTTAGTTGAACCAATAGCTGGAGTTATCGGAGCTATATTAGTATTAGAAATGAGATTTTTATTACCGTTTTTACTATCATTTGCCGCAGGAGCAATGATATATGTAGTAATAGAAGAACTAATTCCAGAAAGCCAAACCAACAAGAAAAAAGATTTAATGGCATTATTTACAATTATAGGATTTTGTCTAATGATGTTTTTAGATGTATCTTTAGGATAAAAAAAGTTTAGAATTAACTAAACTTTTTATCTTCTTTGAAAATTTTGACTTCCTTGACTGCTTTGACTACTAGAAGAACTATAACTTATACTATTACCATTTTCATCAACAATAGTTCCACCATTAACACTTATAGATCCACTAACGTCAATAGCAGAATCTCCACCAGTATAAATAGCATCATTTTCAATCACAATATAACCATCATTTATAATTAAATCTCCATTTGAATCTAATCCATCACCTTGAGAATATAAATAAATAGTACCACCATTAATTGTCAAAGTTGAATCACTATTAACAGCATCATCTAAAACGCTTATATCAATATCACCATCATTTATAGTAATATTATATCCTTCTATTCCCTCATAACCATCGTTTACTAATAAATCAATACCATCAATCAATAAATTATTATCCGCATGAACTGCTGTATCTCCACAACTTATAACAAAAGTTCCAGAAACAATATTTAAATTATTGTCAGCATGAACAGCATCTTCAAAACTAGAAATATTAAAAGTTCCACCATTAATTAAAATGTCATAAGACTTTAAGGACTTAGCAGAATAATCAATATATTCTTTTTGTACAGTATTTCCACTACCTTCACCAACGGTAATAGTCTTAATTATAAAATCATATCCACCATTCGTACTTATATCAAAAGTTCCGCCATCTATTTGCAAAGTTCCTTCAGCAGAAATCCCATCATGAATAGCATCAATAACAAAATTACCACTTTCAATTAAAATATCTCCACTTTCCTCATTACTAGTTTTAATTCCATCTAATCCACTAGTAATATTAATATCAGCTTCAGTAAACACCAAATAATCGCGACCAACTATTCCATCACCAGCAGTATCAACATTAAGAGTAACATTTTCAACATATAAATCATCCCTAGCATTTATACCATCATAATAATTACTAGTAATATTTATCGTTCCCTCACCACTGATAACTAAATCTTCCTTACAATAAATTACAGCACCATCTAACTCACTTGATTCATAATCTATTGTTAAACTAGAAACAGAATCAGTCGTATATATTAACACACTATCAGCACTTTCTATATAAAATAACTGATCATTACTACTAGTCATACTAGCGCTATCTAAAACAATAACAACCTCACCACTAGCCTCAACTAAAACATTAACATCATCATAATTTCCACTAAAAACATATGTCCCCGCTTCTGTAATGCTTATATAACTACTCGCAACAACAACATTATTTTCATCAAAGGTAACTTCTTCATATGTTATATCCGGCTTCACTAAACTTTCAATATTTACATCAATATCCACTACTTTAAAATAAAACTGATATATAACAAAACCAAAAACAATAACCGAAACAGCTAAAAAATATTTATAACTCGAATTCATGTAATTCTCCAATAGAAATCATAATATCTAAATTACCATTACGACATCTTAACTCATCTATAAACTCTTTTTCATCTTCTAAAGAATTTAAAACCAAACTATATTTTAACTTAAACATACTTCCCATATTCGTGCTTTTAACAGAAAGAATATTTCTTTCATCTGTATATTTATCAAAAATTTCATCAAACGCATTTACATAATTTAAATCTTCTGGAATAGTTATTGTTAAAATTCTTTTATTTAAATCAGCATTCCCAAAAGAACTATAATCTAATAATAAATAAAAACAACTTAAAATAACAGTAAATAAAATTGCAAACAAAACATAACCCATACCTAAAGTAATACCAGAAGCCATTGCTAAAAATAAAGCACCTATTTCTCTAGCTGTACCAGGAGATGATCTAAAACGAATTAAACTAAACGCCCCAGCGACCGCTACCCCTGTACCAATATTTCCATTTACCATAACTATAATCATTGCCACAATTGCCGGCAAAGACGCTAGTGTTGTTAAAAAACTTTTACTACTTTTTGATTTTATATTATATAAAACCATTATTATAATTCCTACAAACAAACTAGAAAATATTATAATTAAAATACTTTCTAAATCCAAACCTATCGTATCACTACTAATTACACTATCAAATAAACTCATATTATCATCCTCTCATTTCACATACAAACTTTTTATACGCTACTCCATATTTTGAAAACGAAATTTTTCTAATATCATTTTCATTTAAAAAATCTAAAAACCATTTTGGATAACCAAATACCGTCTTAACTTCCAATAAAACAACATCATCATCTAATACAAAATTATCGTTTTCACTCTCATCTAAACTAACATCATCAACTCTAAACCTAATATTAAAATCAAACGTCATTCTCAAATCTTCATCATCATTTGAAAAATACGCATCCCTATCATATGACAAATATGCCCTTGCATCTATATCATCATAACAAGATATAAAATATTTTATCTCACGATTAATTTGTTCATCATCATTTAAATTATTTATATTATTATTTAATTGTTTATCACTTATCGCTACTCTTCTTTTATAAACTATTCCCTTATATTTTTTCTTCAACTCAACAAAAACAAAATCATTTTTATTATATTTTCGTATTCTTAATTTTTCTTTATATATAGGTTTTTCAAGAGACCTTCTAATAATTTGAAAATCAGGAGTATCAAAATATATATTACTTATCTTATGACGCTTATACGCATCCATTGTCATATAATGCTTCATAGTTACAAGTAATCTTTTATATTGCTTTTTAGTCAAAAAATATTTAAGCTCAGTTCTTTTAAAAATATTTTTATTACTCAAGATTATTTTCCTTTCTACAATTTAATGAACTAATTATAACAAATTATATTAAAAACAAAGTGAAATCTATCTGAAAAACAAGAGTTTACTAAAAAAGTATTTCTTTTTTATATAAAATGTTATAATATTAATATAAATTATTAAGGAGCAAAATTATGGATTTAAAAGAAATATTAAAAAACATCAACAAATATGAAAACAAAGAAGTTCACATAAATGGATGGATTAGAAATCATAGAAAACAAAAAGAATTTGGTTTTATCGACTTTTTTGATGGAACTATATTTGAATCAATGCAAATAGTATATGATAACAGCTTAGAAAATTTTGACGAAATAAGTAAAATTGGTGTTGGATCATCTATCGAAATAAAAGGAATTTTAAAAAAATCTGACGGTGGAAAACAAGACTATGAAATTACCGCTACAAAAGTAATGCTTTTAGGAAGCTGTGATGAAACTTACCCAATTCAACCAAAAAGACACACTCGTGAATTTTTAAGAGAACAAGCCTACTTAAGACCAAGAACAAACCTTTATCAAGCTGTTTTCAGAGTAAGAAGCATAGCTGCTTTAGCAATACACACTTATTTTGGAGAAAGAGATTATGTATGCTTTCACGCCCCTTTAATCACTACAGCTGATTGTGAAGGTGCTGGAGAAGCGTTTAATGTAACAACTCTTGAACCAAGTAAAAATATTGATTATAAAAACGATTTTTTCAGAAAAAAAGCATACTTAACTGTATCTGGACAATTACAAGCAGAAACATTTGCAACAGCATTTAAAAAAACTTACTCATTTGGGCCAACTTTCAGAGCAGAAAACTCAAACACAAAAACACACGCAGCTGAATTTTGGATGATTGAACCTGAAATCGCATTTTGTGATTTAGATGGTGACATGGAAATTATGGAAGACATGCTTAAATATGTTGTTAAATATGTTATGGATAGATGTAAAAGTGAATTAGAGTTTTTAGATACTTTTGTGGAAAAAGGATTACTTGATAAACTAAATAGTTTAATAGCTTCTAACTTTTCTAAAATAACACATAAAGACGCTATAGACTTACTATTAAATAGCAATGTTGAATTTGAATTTAAACCTGTTCAAGGTGAAGATATTGCCAAAGAACACGAAAAATATTTAACATCTCATTTTAATGGTCCTGTATTTGTTACTAACTGGCCAAAAGACATAAAAGCATTTTACATGAAATTAAATGATGATAATAAAACCGTTGCAGCAGTTGACTTAATCGTACCTGGTGCTGGTGAATTAATGGGTGGTTCGCAAAGAGAAGAAAATGAAGAAGCCCTACTAAAAAGAATGAAAGAAATGAACGTAAGTGCTGAAGAATTGTACTGGTACGTTAATTTAAGAAGATACGGAACTTGTGTACATTCAGGATTCGGTATGGGATTTGAAAGATTATTAATGTATTTAACTGGAATAGAAAACATAAGAGATGTTATTCCATACCCTAGAACTACAAATAATTGTGAATTTTAAAAAGACTAATCAAAGTCTTTTTCATTTTCTTTAAAAAAATTATATTGTATTTTTACATTTTCTAACTCATACCACTTTTTTGTTTTTACCGGACAATAATCTAAATCATAAATAAGAGCACCTTTCAAATTCAATAAGAATGGCGAATGAGTCGCTATTATAAATTGACAATTAAAAAACCTAGTCGAATCCTCAATAAAAGATTTTAATTTAATTTGATTTTGAGGCGATAAACTATTTTCTGGTTCATCTAATATATAGAGAGAATTATCATTAATTTCTAATTGCCACATCTCTAATGAATTTTCACCATTCGAGTGTTCTCTAATATTATTATTAACCAACTTATCTCTAGTATATTTTGATAAAGTCTTCCTTCTAGCATCAACTGATTTTTTTAATTCTTCTAAATTGTTTTTATCAATTCCATTGTATTTATATTTTAAAAATTCTTCTGTTAGATCTTCTTTTCTTCTATTAACACCTGTATTAATAGCCCTTATATTAAGCATATTATCAAAAACATCATCACTTGTAACTATTTTAATTTCAACAGGTTCTTCTATCATTTCAAAAACACAATTATCAGAATAAACATTAAATAAATTTCCTTTATCAATCTTTGTTTTTCTAATCGCTTCTAACTTATTTGCAATTATATTTAATAAAGTACTTTTACCACTTCCGTTGTCACCATAAAAAATTGTAATATTATCAAAAACAATTTCTTCAAATTCTTTTTTTGTAAATAAGCCAAAAGGATAATAATTTGTATAAATTCTTCTTGAATCTATATTAAGAGCATTATGTTCTAAAACGTCATCAAGTAAATAAAATTTCTTCAAATACATATTAACAACTCCTATTTATAGTATACCATGTTTACACATATTTAAAAAAAATATAAAAACAAAAATAATTTTACAAAAAAAGTGGTATACTTATAATAGGAGATGATAAAATGAGAATAGTTCAATATGGATGTGGAAAAATGTCTCTATACACAATGCAATATGCAATTGATAGAGGATATGAAGTTGTTGGGGCTTTTGATATAAACCCTGATATTATAGGAAAGGATATATCTACAATTTTAAGTGGAGATAATAAAAACGTAATTATTAATCACGTAAACAATGCAGAAGAAATTTTAAAAGAATTAAAACCTGATGCTTGTATCGTTACAACAATGAGTTTATTATCAGATTGTAAAGATATATTATTACTATGTGCTAAATTAGGTATAAATGCTATCACTACATGTGAAGAAGCTTTTTACCCATTTAACTCAAACCCAACTTTAGCAAATGAAATTGATTTACTTGCTAAAGAAAATAACTGTACAATCAGTGGTACTGGGTACCAAGATGCTTTCTGGGGTAATTTAATTACTACTCTAGCAGGTGCTACACACAATATTACAAAAATAAAAGGAAGTAGTTCTTACAATGTTGAAGATTATGGAATCGCATTAGCAAAAGCACACGGAGCAGGATTAAGTTCTGAAGACTTCGAAAAAGAAATTGCTGCAGCAGATAACATAAGTGTAGAAGAAAGAAATAATTTAATTAATTCTGGTAATTTTTTACCAAGTTATATGTGGAATGTTAATGGTTGGATGTGTGATAAATTACATTTAACTGTTGACACACAAACACAAAAATGTATACCAACATATCATGATGAAGATATTAAATCTTCTACTTTAAACATGGTTGTTACAAAAGGTATGGCTACTGGTATGCGTGCAGTAGTTACAACTACAACTAAAGAAGGAATCACTTTAGAAACAGAATGTATTGGTAAAGTATATTCAAGCACTGAATTTGATTCAAATAACTGGGAAGTAATTGGACAACCAACTACTAGTTTAGTTATTGATAGACCTCAAACAGTTGAATTAACATGCGCTACAATAGTAAACAGATTAGTTGATTTAGTTGCTTCAAAACCAGGTTTTGTTCCAACAAGTCAAATGGGTGAATTAAAAGCAAGATAATTGCTTTTTTTCTATTATTTATAATAACTAGACATAAGTGTACACACACAAAGTTAAAAACAATTGAATAAAAAATATATATATGGTATAAAAAGATTATAGGATACACCCATGTACCTAACGAAAGGAGAAAATTATGGAAACAATTAAAAAAGAAGACTGGTCAAATATATTTAACAATATTGCAAACTTAATGATTGAACATAAAGATGAATTAACTGCAATAGACGCTAAATTTGGTGATGGTGATCACGGAGTAACTGTTGAAAAAATCGCTAATGTTATTAAAGAAAAAGTAGAAGAATGGAACAATTCTAATGAACCTTTAAAAACACTAGTAGGTAATATCGGATTTTCAGTTACAAACGTAAATGGAGGATCTGCTGGACCATTATATGGAACATATTTTACAGGATTAGGTGAATGCTTAAATGACGAAATTGAAGTTGACGCTCTTTTACTTAAAAAAATGTTTTCCACAGCATTAGAAGAGTTGCAATATATTACAACTGCTAAAGTTGGGGATAAAACAATGATGGACACATTAATTCCTGTAAGCAATGCAATTAAAGATGCCAATGATGATATTTTAGATATTTCGACAAAAGCAAAAGATGAAGCTTTAAAAGGAGCTGAAGACAGCAAAAATTTTGTTGCTAAATATGGTCGTGCTAGAAACTTCAAAGAAGAAGCAATCGGAACACCTGATGCAGGAGCTCTTAGCTGTACATATATCTTTATTGGTATGCATAATGCACTATCAAAACAAAAAACGTTATAAAGGGGTTTATAACTAAAAAGAATAAATTATAACAATGGGTGATGATATTAAATTCATCAGTGATATTAGTTTCAATTTAATTATTAGAAATTAAAAGAAACAAAATATATTAAAGGAGAATGAATTATGTTTAAAAAATATATACATATTGGAGTACCACACACTGAACCTATGGAAGGTGAAGTTTGGGTAGAAGATATGAAATTATGGATGATAGATCCAGCTACAAATGAATTTGGATACGAATTTTTAAGATTTAGAGAAGATACTTGGTTTTGTGAAGAAATTAAAACTTTAGTGCACGTTGCTGTTGAAGTATCTAGTATTGATGAAACTTTTAAAACTTGTCAAAAAATCCTACATGATAAAATAGTTGTAAATGAAAATTTAACAATTGCATTTGTTATGAAAGATGGAGTTTGTTTAGAATTAATGGAGATGAAATAATCTTCTTTTACTTTATTGAAAGGTAATAATATGGTAGAAAAATTAAATTTAGAAATAAAAGCTACATTTAAAAAATTAATAAAAAACGCTATAACCTTATTTATTATAATATTTGCAGCTTTTTACTTATTCGACTTAAAAATAAAATTATATCAAGAAGAATATGAAAGTACAACATGGTATATAACTGATGCTACTTTTAAATATAGTAAATCATACACAGAAACTAAAGAAACAAATGATGAATATATAGAAGTCGAATATTTTGATTGGTATTTTTCTTATATAGGAAATGATGGAAATACTTATCAATATATACAAAAAAAAGAAAACTTTGATGCAGACGAGTCAAAAATAGTACAAATATATGTTGATGAATATGATAACTCACATAGTTTAGAAATAAAAAATTATAATAGTGATAATGTAAACTGGGCTAAAAATTTAACAGTTGCTTTATTAGTTATCCCTTATATCTTTATATTTGGGTTAACATTTCTAACTTTATTTATAAGAAGGTCTATAGCAAAGAAAAAAGAAAAAGCATATTAAATGCTTTTTTTATTCCACTATTTCAACTCCTAGTAAAGTAGATAAATTACTAGCTTGTATACTATTCACTTTTAATTTATATAACTCTTTAAACGAAGAAGAAACATAAGGTGATTTAAACTCGTCATTTGAAAAATCCATATCTTTTAATAAAGCCCCATAAAAGTCATTATTCACAAAAATACATTTTTTAGTCTTTACCTTTTTAAAAATAACTTCATTAAATATAGCATCTGTAAAATCAGTTATTTGTATATTAAGAGATTCCATTAAAGATTTATCAAAAGAAGCATAATTAAAATATGATTCTTTTATTTTTGAATTTTTTATTTTATTTTCTATAAATTTTGCCCCAATACATTTACAATATAAAAATTCTACTTTATTAAAGTAAGTTTGAAAAAAGTCACAATTTGAAAAATCGCAGTTAATAAATTGAGCATTTCCAAAAAAACATTTCGTTAATTCACAATTAGTAAAAGTAATATTTTTAAAAATCACATTACTACAATCTAACTTTGTAAAGTTCTTGTCATTATATTTTTCTAAATCAAATGTAACATTTTTAACAACATAATCATTTTCTTCAGTATATAATTCTTCTAAACTCATTTTAATACCTTCCTTCATTTATAATAATTCCAACCACCTATTTTTTTAATTATATCATAAAATTTAATACGCGCCTATTCATAAAAAAATTATTTCGAAAAGGAAATAATCTCTATATTTATATAACCAAAATTATGTTTTTCTAGCAATATTTTTTTAATTCTATTAACTTCCACTGTAGCATCTTTTAACAATAATTGTTCATCCATTATAATTTCAACCATTAATTTAAACTTTTCACCATTATTAAATATATATACAGACTTAACATCAATTACATTTTCAAATTCTAAAATTTCTTTATAAACCTTATTATTTAATCTTGTATCTTTAACTTTATGTCCAACCAAAATATTTCCGTTTTCAATTAATAATTTAATTCCAACTCTTATAATTAAAATACCAACTAATATAACCGCGACTTTATTAGCGTATTTAAAAAACTCTACCTTTTCGCTTAAAATCATTAAAACAGTTGAAATCAAAACAACTATTGAACTATAAACATCAGCTTTACTCTCAACTGAACCAGATATTAAAATATTATTCTTCTGTTTTTTACCTACTTTATAAATATATCTTGCTAAAGCATATTTAACTAAAATACAAATAAGAGTAACAATTAAAACAATCATCTTAGGAATCTCGTAACTTTGATTAAATCCTGTTTCTATTAATAATAAACCTATAAAAATAACAACACAACTTATTCCTAAACTTATTATATATTCAAGCATACCATATCCATAAGGATGATTTTCATCTGCTTCTTTTTGTGATATATATATTCCAACAATAGAGAAAATATCAGTAATAGAATCTGACAAAGAATGTATTCCATCAGCTATTAAGGCACTGCTGTTACCTATAAATCCAATTATTACTTTTAATATTGTTAATCCTGTATTTACAACAAAACTAAAAATTATTGTTTTTAAACTTTTATTCATATTATCACCTATTAATAGTATACCATTTTAATAAAAAAAACATAAATTTTTTATGCTTTTATAATATTTAATTGATACTTTTTACCAATTATTCTATCCACATTATATTTTAAATATGGTGTATCCAAAGTAAAATATAAATCTATTTTTAAAACCCCAGTATTCCCTAAATCTATATTTTCAATTAGAATTTTAGCCATATCAATTATTTCAACATT
Source organism: Mycoplasmatota bacterium (assembly GCA_044432805.1). GTDB lineage: Bacteria > Bacillota_I > Bacilli_A > RF39 > UBA660 > CAYJEO01. The sequence goes on from JAWXUI010000003.1 coordinate 14,232, forward strand.
CAAAATAGACTTTATTTCATTTTTTATTAAAGAATAATGAGTACAACCTAATATTAAATAATCAATATCTTTAAATGTACTAAGATATTCTTCTAATATTTTTTCAATCTTAATATTTTCATTATCTTCTATTAGTCCAGCTAATAAAGGGCAATCAACAGATTTAATATTAGAAAGATTAAAAACATCACTATTTACAGTCGCTCTTGTTGCTATCAATCCATATTTTTTATCTTTTTTCAAATAATTAATTGTTGGAGTAATAATATCAAAAACCGGTATATTAACTTTCGCTTTTATTAATTCATAAACATTTGAACTAATAGTACCACATGCTATTATTATTAAATCAACTTTTTTATCTAACATGAAATCTATAATATTCAAACTCAAAGATAAAATTTCTTCTTTATTTTTTTCTCCATATGGAACATTTAAATTATCACCATAATATATATAGTGATTATTAGGAAAAATTTTAATAAATTCATTTAATACAGTTAATCCACCTATACCAGAATCAAATACACCGATTTTCACTATTTTACCTACTATCTATTCAAGAGATTACTCTTTTATTATCATTGGCGTTCATGATTGGAATCGAACCAACGACCTACAGCTTAGGAGGCTATCGCTCTATCCTACTGAGCTACATGAACATAAAATTATTATATCATGATTTATATTCAGTTAATAGACCATTGTAAATAATTTTAGAATTTTTCAAATTTTTAAACATTTCTGGTGCTGCTACAGCTGGTATTCCTGTTAAATCAACATTTGCTTTTTCTAAAATCATTCTAACAAATTCTGAACAATATAAGGCTTTTTTCCTTTTATATTTTATATTTGCGCCTGCTGCTACTAAACCAATTATATTAAATTTATAATGTTTTTTATTTAATTCAATTTCTCTAATAGCTTGAGATATATCTAGATATTGTCTATCAGTAACTTCAAGTTCTTGTATTTGGACTTTAGTATATTTAAATCTTTTAAAAGTTCCTTTGTGTTGATATTCTTGTACAAATCCTGCAAATAACGGAGTATAAGGATTTAATCTTCCAAACGAATACATATAATCTAAATTTTTATCTAATGAAATAGATGAATGACAAAATTCATGATTTGTTTTTATTTTTATAAGTTTAGATATAACTGTGTTGGTAAACGTCAAAACAATATAAATTTTTTTCATATAACACCTTTTTCTACCTTATAATAATATCATATTTGAAAACAAAAAAAAAGATATTAAATCTTTTTAAAATTAATTTTTCCATAACCCATGTAAGTTACAATAAGAATATACATTAATAACTTCTTCATCAACCAAAAACTTTGCTTCAGGTTTTATTGACAACTTTTTAAAATAAAAATTATCTCTCGTTTCAACACAAATCCAATCAATATAATGTCCTTCTTCCATTGGATGAATAGTTGATCCGACATTTACTAATACCAAGTTATTTTCTTTTTCTACATTAGGTACATGTTTTTCAACAGCTGCATCAACTTCATTAGCAACTAATAATTGCATTTTTTCTCCACAACACATAACAGGTACACCTTTGTCTGTTAATTTAGTGATAATATTACCACAATGACTACATTTATAAAATTCCATAAATCCTCTTTTCTATAAATCAATTATATATTTAATAAAAATAAAAATCAACTTATTATTAAATTTTGACCAATTGATAATAAATCACTTGTTAAATTATTAATTTTTTTTATTTCATCTACTGTCGTATTAAATTTTTTTGCTATTGAATAAAGTGTATCTCCTGGTACAACTTGATAGATATTTTCTTCAATATATTCTCCACTTATAATTAATGATTGTCCAGGATAAATGTCATTATTAATTAAATTATTTAAATTTTTTAATTCATCAACACTTACATTATATTGTTTTGATATTGAATATAACGTATCTCCGGTTTTAACTATATAAATAACAGTTTCTATATCATTACTTACTTTTAAAATTTGTCCGATTGTTAATAAATCACTTGTTAGATTATTTAAACTTTTTAACTCATTTACTGTCATCTTAAACTTATTAGCGATTGAATAAAGCGTATCACCCGATAAAACTGTATATGTACTAATATCTTCAAAATATAAAATTTGCCCTATAGATAGCACATCATTTGTTAAATTATTAATTCTTTTTATTTCATCTACTGTTGTATTAAATTTTTTAGATATAGAATAAAGTGTATCACCTGCTACTACAGTATAAAAATTTGATGTTTCTCCACAGTTTAATGGCTTATATAATATTATTAATGCACTCCAAGTGTCTTTACCAATTATCCCATCTGACAATAAATTGTTATTATATTGAAATTGTTTAACGCTTATTTCTAAAATATCATCAAATATTCCATCTATCGTATCAGAATAATACATTAATTGCGTCAATGCTGTCTGAGCTTCTATTACTTCTTCTCCACTGCTACCAAGTTTTATCGTGGCTTTATCTAAGATAGAATAATTTGTTTTTGTTATTTTATTTAATAATTGATTATACAAATTATAATTAACCTCTCCATTTACATCTAATTCATTTTCTTTTTGATATTTTTCCACACAATATAATGTATATTTATCAAAAAGACCGGTTATTGAAGAACTATAAATTTTTAATATTTTTAACATTTGTTGTAATTCAATTATCAAACTTCCAGAATCTCCATATTTTAATATTTCTTCAGTTTTCATATTACACCTCAATATATTATATAAAAAGATAAAAATAATTTACCAAAAACAAATAATTTGTATATATTATTTTAGAGGTGATTTTATGAACGGTTATTTAATAGTTGAAGTATATGCAGATAATATAGCCTTGCCAATTGAAGGCGCTAAAGTAACTATTAATGATGATGTTTATTATACAGATGAATCTGGTCAAACAAAAAAAATTAGTTTAATTACAAAAAATATTGATTTATCAAACTTTCCAAACGAAGTAAATAATAAATCTTACAATATTTCTGTGGAAAAAGATGGATTTACTAGTGAAATAAATAATATTTTAATATATCCTGATATTATTGCTTATCAAAAAGTGTTTTTTAACTTTTTAAACAATTCTGTGGAAAACTTACCAGATAATCAATTAATGCTAAACGCACCTAAAATAATTGAAAATGAAATAAAAGATATCAAAAATACAAAAGTTTTGCCTGAAGTAATTGCTCCTGAATACATAATTGTCCACGATGGTAGTCCGACAGATACAAGTGCGACAAACTATTATGTTCCTTTTACTGATTATATTAAAAATGTAGCTTCTAGTGAAATTTACTCGACTTGGCCTACAGAATGTTTAAAAGCAAATATAATTGCCATCATTTCTTTTACTTTAAATAGAGTTTATACTGAATGGTATATTTCAAAAGGTTACTCTTTTACCATAACTTCTCTACCTGCTTATGATCAAAAATATAGCGTCAACGGAACAACTTATAGTAGTATAAACACAATAGTTGATGAAATTTTTTTGCAATACATTACCTTCAATAACTTAACACAACCTTTTTTTGCCCAATATAACGACGGTATTACGACAAATAACAGTGGGTGGTTATCACAATGGGGTTCAAAAGAATTAGCTGATAAGGGCTATGATTATAAAGAAATTTTAAAATATTATTATACTAGTAATATTCAATTTAAAGAAGCTATTACTATTTTTGGATATCCAACATCTTATCCTGGTTATACATTAAAATACGGAGATTGTTCAAGTGAAGTTCAAAAGATTCAAATTGAACTAAATATCATAAGACAAAGTTATCCTAAAATTCCATTAATTAGCAATGCAAATGGTTATTTTGATGACGAAACATTGGACAGTGTAAAAGTATTTCAAAGTGTCTTTGGTATTGTTCAATCGGGTAATATTGACTTTACTACATGGTATAGGATATCTTATATTTATATGGCTGTAAAAGAAATGACTGCTGGTATTTATTCATAAAAAAAGCACTTTAAAAGCGCTATTTAATTTCTTCCCAATTATCTGGAAAACCAATTCTATTTAATATACTTGTTAAAGGAACAGTATCAACTTTTGCATCTAACAAACTAATTTCATACTCTACTTCTCTAATGAAGTCTTTAAATTGATTTTTATCTAACATATTTTTCAAAATAATAACAACGGCGAATAAGTCGTTTTTTCCATATATATATTTTTCTTCTTCTTTTTCAATATTTAATAATCTATGATAGTAACAATCTGGAATATCTCTTTGTGTTCTATGATTATATAAGATATCTTCATGCGCGCATAAATTTCTAAAATTAGATAATATATTTAGATAAATACTCAATGTTTCAATATCAACACCATAGTTATTTGCAATCAATTCTTGGTCTTCGTATTTTAAAATGTTAAAAAGTTCAGAAATAATACCAAAAGATAATACTTTAACTAATACCCACATTGGAATATATCCATAATTTTGTGAGTAATGTGATGTTGCTGTATGATGATTTACGTTATTTCTAACTTGTCTTTTCATCTTATTTAAAACATCATTTACTTGTCTTGCTTTCAGTGGATCTTGATTATAATGCATTGGGTCTAAATATTCTTTTTCTTTAAATCCATATTTTTTTGATAAATAATAACTAATAATTGATTTTATGTTATTTTCAATTATTAAAAGATTTTTAAATGCTATATTTCTAATGTGTCGATCAAAACAAAAAACAGCATATAATTCATCAAAAGTTGTTCCTGATAAATAATGATTTTTTCTAGAACTCATAAACATAAATCGGTATCCACTTATAAAAAAGTAATTTTCTTTAAATAAAATTCTTTTACATTCATCTACATCATTTATAACTAAACCTTTTGATTTTAATATTTCTATTTGTTCATCTAATGTTTTAAATATCTTATTTTGATTCATATTATCACCTATAATAAGTATACCATATTTATATATTTATTATATTTTTATTTGATAATTCGTTGTAAAATAATGTAAAAATCAATAAAAATAATCAATTATTCCATTAGTTATAGAATTACTTACTTTTATATGATAATCGTCTTGAGTTAATAAGTATCGATCATTTTCATTTGATAAAAACCCGACTTCCACTAATACACCTAAAGTTGTTGTATTTTTTAACATATACATGTTTTCTAATAAACTAGCTTCTCTTGTTGTACTAATATCGTTTTTTAAACTTTCTTGTATAGACTCTGCCAAATATTTATTAGACTCATTTATAGCATCGTAAAATACTTGAGCTCCACTCCATGTAGAAGATGTTACAGAATTTAAATGAATTGATATAAATAAATCACAATTAGATTCATTTATCAAAATACTTCTATTTAATAAATCACTTTGTTTTCTATACGTAGAATCCGGACTTGCTAAATCATAATCTCCAGATCTAGTTAAATATACAATCGCACCTTTACTTTCTAATGCATATTTTAATTGAATACTTATTTTTAAGTTTATTTCATCTTCTAATAAGTCTTTATATACTGCACCCGGATCTATTCCTCCGTGCCCTGGATCTATATAAATTACTTTATCAATCAATGGTAATTCATCTATAAAAAAAACTAATTGTGTTTTACTTTCTAAAAATCCAAAAGAAATAATTAATAAAATTGTAAAAAATAGATTTTTTATTTTACATTTAATCAACATTTATCACCTTTAAATTATATGTTTCTCCATGATATAATATTAATGAGGTGACACTATGATTTATAAAGTTCCAAATCTAGAAACAAAAAGATTATTTTTAAAAAAAGCTAATGGCAAAGATATGGCTAAAGTTTATGAATATGACTTTAAATATTTGCGAGGCTATGATGGAATATATAAAAAAGTTAAACAGTCTTGTGATATTTTATCTTGGTATGAAGATGATGAAGAAAATGTTTATGACTTCGGCGTTTATTTAAAAAGTGGAGAAGTTATCGCGAATATTTTTACTTATAACGTTGTTGATGATGTCGAATTATCTTACAATATGCATCCTGATTATTGGAAACATGGTTATATGATAGAAGCGATAAACGAAGTAATTAAATTTTTATTTACGGTTGGATATAAAGAAATTATTATAAGCTATGCACAAGAAAATTCAAATTCTAAGGGTATATGTGAAAAATTAGGATTTGAATATCATTCAATTATTAAAGATGAACACATTTTTAACGGTAAATCAATTTCATTAGTTAAGACTGTGCTTAGTTATGAAAAATATTTAGAAATTAATAAATGTAATATTAAATAAAAAGGAAAAAATTTTCCTTTTTTTAAACCCCACTATAATCATTATTCTTTCTCATTAAATACTTTCTAAATAGATCTACCGGTATTACACTAGAAGCGAATAAAATCATTACTTGGAATTCAAACAAAGTTAAACCTTTTGTCCTAAAAATATTTCCACCATAATAGATCATCATTATTTGAATAATTATAATTAATGAAATTATAAACAAAAAAACCTTATTTTGTTTAATATTCGCTAATATATTTATCCTATGTGTTCTCGCATTAAAACAATTAAAAATATCAATGAAAATAAACAAACCAAAAAATGCTGTCATTTTATAGATATCATTTACATCAGCTCTAAATAAACTATCAATTATATTACTTTTTAAAAATAAAATGCAAAGAATTGTTGAGTATAATCCTGTAAATAAAATGCTTTGAATCATGTATTTATTTATTATTGATTCAGTTTTTTTCTTTGGTAATTCATTCATATATTCTAATAATGGCGGTTCAAAAGCAAACGCTAAACCTGCTAGAGTATCCATAATCATATTTATCCATAGCATTTGTATAATTGTAACAGGTGTATCAATTCCAATAAAGGGGCCTATTATAGATAAACTAATAGCACAAAAGTTAATTGTCAGTTGTAATATTATAAATTTTCTTATGCTTTTAAATATAGTTCTTCCAAATAAAATTGCTTTTGAAATAGACAAAAAATTATCATCTAAAATTATGATATCACTTGCTTCTTTACTAACTTCTGTACCACTTCCCATTGCAAATCCAACATCCGCCAATTTTAAGGCCGGTGCATCATTTACACCATCACCAGTCATACCTACCACTAAATCTAACTCCTGTGCCAACTTTACTAATCTCGATTTATCTTGTGGAAAACTTCTTGCTACCACTTTCAAATTTGGAAGTATTTGCTTAATTTTATCATCCGACATATCATTTAGTTGTTTAGAATCAATTACTATGCTACTTTCATCTAACATGCCTAATTCAGAAGCTATAGCATATGCTGTTTCTTTATTATCTCCTGTTATCATTACCGTTTGTATATTTGCTTTTTTAACCAATTGCAAACCTTCTATTGCTTCTTTTCTAACCTCATCTTTTATTAAAATAAGGCCTAAAAAAGTATTGTCAAAAGAAGTTGCTATTACTCTATAACTCTCTTTTGTATAATTCTTTATATAATTTAAAATATTATTTTTGTTTTTTAATAGTTTCCTATTACCAAAATCATCTAAATAAAAGTCACATTTTGATAAAATAATTTCTGGAGCACCCTTAAAATATGTTATTTTACTACCATTATCTATTGTTACACTTGAATATTTTTTTTGTGAATCAAAAACTTCTTTATTTATAACTAAATGTTTTTTTTCATTATTTCCTACATATTTTAATATAGCTCGATCTGTTGAATTACCACCTAATATTTTTTCTTTTGTAAAAAATGAATCATTATTATATACCAAAGATTCTTTTAAATAATTAACATATTTAGTATTTTTCTTTAACAATACTTCTACATTATTAATGTCCACGATTTTTACAACTTCTAATTTTCCATTTGTTAAGGTTCCCGTTTTATCAGTAAATAAAATATTTAAAGATCCTGCAGTTTCAATTCCTGTCATTTTTCTTACCAATACATTTTCTTTAAACATCTTTTTCATATTAGAAGAAAGGACTAAAGTTATCATCATCGGTAATCCCTCTGGTACCGCTACTACTATAATCGTTACACATAAAGTTATAGCTTTAAATAAATGATCTAATAAAAAATTTATATCAGATAAACTTTCTTTTATTAAAACAATGTCAAAATTATTATTAATAACAATAACTGATAACATATACGAGAAAAAAACAAAAAAAGCTCCAACATATCCTATTTTACTAATAACTTTTGCCAATTTAAATAATTTTAATTTTAGTGGACTATCAGGTTGTTTTTCATTTAATCCTAAAGCTATGTTTCCATAAAATGTTTTCTCTCCTATATTAGTTACTTTCATTATTCCTTCTTTTGAATAAACTGTTGTCCCCATATAAACTTTACTTTTTTTTGTAGAATATTTATATTTTTCTTTTGTTTCGCCATCTATTATTTGTTCGTCAACCGTTATTTGTCCATCTATTAAAAAACCATCTGCTGGTATTTTATCTCCAGACTGTAAATAAATTAAATCATCAACCACAACATCTTTTACGAATATTTCTTTCTTTATTCCGTTTCTTATAACTTTACATTTTATATTAGAAGATTCTTCTAATATCTTTTCGAATGCTTTATTACTTCCATATTCTGATAAAGTGGAAATCAAACTCGCAACAAATATAGCTATTAAAATACCAATCGTTTCAAACCAATCAAAATTTTTAAATAAAATTATTACTCTTATAAACAATGCAATGATTAATATTTTGATAATAGGATCACTTAAACTATTTATAAATAAAGTTAATATTGAATCACTTTTCTTACCATTTATTTCATTTTTACCATTTTTTTTTATACTTTCTAAAACTTCATCTTCGTTTAAACCTTGCATAGATTGTCCTCCTATTAATATATATTATTGAATATATATTTTTAGAATAAAAAAACGCATAAGCGTTTTATATTAGATTATTTTTTTTAAGTATATTATAAATGCAAGAGTAACTTCTTGTGCTATAAAATTTTTGGAATTTTCTTACCGATGTATTACTTCTTTTAAAAAGTTTTACAATCTTTTCTTCTTCTTCTTTACTTATAGCATTTATAGGTTTTTTATATGTATTTCCGTGTATTAATTTGACAGTTCTATTTAAAACTTCTTCTTTTAATTTCAATATATATTTTTCATGATAACCGGTTATACTTGCTATTTCTTTGTACGTATAAAAACATTCTTTATTTATCTTTTTCAAAATTAAATCTACAGCTTGTTTCTTATCATATTTCGCCATTTTATCACCTAATTTAATTATAGCACAAAAGTAACATTATTGAAAATCAATTTTAAAGTAATTACAAAAAAAGAAATAAAATTTTATTTTACTTCTTTATTTATTCTTGAACTAAAACGATACGTGAAGATTCATAAATTACTGTTCCACCTGTGCTTACATTAAAACTACTTATGCCAGCTGCAGATGAACTACCAAAGCTTCCACCACGTGCAAACCATGGATAATCTGATGTTATAAAAATCGAATAATTTGAATACCATAAATTATTTTCATATGTAGCATCACCTAATATAAATTCCGTTGTATACTGGTCAATATATTTATCTTCTATTTCAGAAATTACTGCAAATTCTGAATAAGATACAGTTTCATCATAATTTCCCATTACAAGATCAAATGCTCCTCCTGACATATCAAATATACCACTTATATTTCCTGTTGTACTTTGCGGATATTCTGATACTCCAGATCCATATGCAATTAAACACTCATCTGATGGCATTTCTTCATCTATTGAAGCTCCACATCCTGTAATATATGATGAATTATTATTTAATCGCACTTCTGTATTTATTCCATATTCTGAATAAGTTAAATAAGTTACTGCTCCCCATTCAGTATTTTTTATCATATGACTGTCCGCAGTTAATTCATAATCCTCAGAAAAATTTAACATTGAATAGTAAAAATCTGATTGTGTAGTTGATCTCAAAGATGAAATGTTAGGTAAAACAGTTAATAAATCAGTTGTCCCTGTCACTTCAAATTTAGCAACCCATATCCCATCTAACTCTTCACCATCAAATGTAAATGCAGGATGCGTTAGCCATTCTTCATTTGCTGTACCTAATGATTTTTCATCAGATGATGATTCAAAATTTATTTCAATAGTTTGTTCATAAATTACTGATCCATCTACATTAAATAACTTATATGCATATCTAGGTATCCACACATAATAAGCTGCTATATCTGATGAATCAATTGTCTCACCAACACTATAATCTGTTGATTCTGTGTTCAAAACAATTGCATTTGCCCACGTTTGTTCACCGTAATTATACCATTCTTCATCTACATCGGCATATACTGCCACCCCATTTTCATCTATCGTAACCGGTATTAATCCATCTGTTATTACTGGTGCATTTGCGCCTGAACTATCCTTGTATATAATAATTTCTTCCGAATCTTTTTTTGACCCGAATATAAGTAATGTAATAGTTGCAATTAAAACTACAATTGCTACTATTACAAGTATAATTTTTATTAAATTGTTTTTCATAATATTCCCTCATATCTTTCTATGAATAGTATACCTTTTTTTTAAGTTATTTGTAAATAGATTTGATTAATTTTTAAAATTTTATATATTAAATTTTTCTAATTTTTCTTCCAAAATAGAATATAAATAAATATTTACTTTTTTATTTGTTAATTTTTCAATATAATTCTTATAACCTGATAATTGTGAGAAATAATTAACATCACTTATATTTTTTAATTTATAATCAACAATGTCTATATAATCAGCATGTTCAATCATTAAATCTATTATTCCGTGATATAAATCTACATTAGTATACATAAATTCATATTCTTGATATATATTTATATTTTTATCTTTTAAGAGTTCTATATCTAAAAATTTAGAAACTTTATTTTTGATAAAATCATTTTTAACAAAATCTAAATTAGTGTTTAGCAAATCTATAGATTCTAATATACTATGGAATTCTAGCCCTAAATTTATATTATCTATATCCTTTTTGCTTAATAAATTACTTGTCTTTTTAGAAAAAGATAAATTTTGTATTTCTTCATTTTCTATATTAATTTCCTTAGTTTCTAAAATAACATTGCTCTTTTTTATCATTGAAAAGTAATTTTTATTATTGATATTATAACCTTTATCTATATCAACTTTAACTTCTTTATAATATTTATCTAGTTTATATCTACACATTTCAAAGAAATGACTAAATGACTTAAATCTCAATTTATCAAAATCATTATCTAAATCAATATCTTTTTTTGGCAATATTACTATTATTTTTTCTTTTGCTCTTGTAAGTGCGACATAAAACAGTCTTATTTTTTCACTTATTTCCTCAATTACATAATTATCATAATATAAATCTTTGTATATTGTAGTTCCTAAACCATCTTTTAAATAAGGCGCTATTAGTCCATATTTAGAATCAAAAATAAATTTATCTTTTAATTCCATCATATTAAACTCTTTATAAAGTCCAGAAAAGTAACAAACACTAAACTCTAATCCTTTAGATTTATGAATATTCATTAATTTAACACTTTCTTTTTCTATAACAGCTTCGTATTCAATTGTTTCATTATAACTTTGTGTTTTAGTTAAATATTCTCCAAATTCGTATGGATTAAACGATGTTGAAACATCTAATATAGAAGATATTCTTATTACACTTTCACTAACATCGCCAATCAGACTTATTTTTTCGTAAATATTAAATTTAGTGATTATCAAATCCAATATTTTATTTGCCGATAAATTGTCTAATTGCATTGCAATTTCTTTTGTTTTAATAAATACAATATGATCCTTGTAATTTTTATTTATTATAATTTCATGTAATAAGTTGTCATCTTCTTTAAAAAGAAAACTTCTTGCAATACTTAAAAAGTAATGTTTAAAATCATTATCTATTTTTTTATCTTTTATTTTAATAGCTAATAATAAAATATTTTTAATAACAGTTATATCCTGGCTTGTCATTATTTTCTCTGTTCTAAATAAAGAAAGTGGAACTTGTTTATATTCAAATATTTTTTTATATAAATCAAACGTTGTAGATCTATCCATAAGGATAGTAAAATCACTATAAGTACAATTTCTTAACTTATTTGTTTGTTTATCAATTACTTGGAATTTATTTTTCATTTTATTTATAATATCTTCAACAATTATAAATGCTTCCATTTCTTCTTTTAAATAATTTTTATCATATTCATATTCTAAAATGTCCATTTGATTATTTTCTTTTTGATTTGTTGTATAATTTCCATTTCCAAATACCATTTGATGACTTTCAATATAATTTGCTCCACCAATAAAATCATCCATTATAATATTAAACATTTCATTAATATTAAACAACACTTCTTCTCTTGACCTAAAATTTTTAACCAAATCTATTTTTATTCCTAAACCATTTGAAAAATCATCATATTTCTTCTTAAAAATATATGGATTAGCATTTCTAAATCTATAAATCGATTGTTTAATATCTCCAACCATATATGCATTATTGTCACTTATTAAACTAATAAATTCTTCTTGCAAATCAGATGTATCTTGATATTCATCAACTAAGATTTCTTTAAAATTACTTTTTATTTCATCTCTAACAAAGTCATTGTTTTTAATTACATTTATCGCTAATTGAGCAATATCGTTAAACTCAAATAGATCTTCAGTATATTTATATTCTTTTATTCTATTATCGAATTCTTTTATAATATTTAACATCGTTAAAACATATTCACTTGATAAAACTATACTTTCTTTTATCTCTAAGTCATTTTCATATTCACACATCTTTATTATTTTATCTAGTTGATCTTTTATATTTTTTCTAATATCAGACGCTAATTCAGATTTTTCTTTTGGAAGTCTAGGTAGTTTAAAATTAACTCTATTTTTAAACTCTTCATAATTATTACTTTCTAATACAAATTCTAAAAGTTCAATTATTTGATATGCATATTCTCCACTTGTATGTTTTTCTAAAGTTTTAGTTGTTTTTATTAATCGTTTTATTTTCTTTTTTAAGAATAATAAATATTCATTTATATTTTTTTCTATTATCAATTCATTAAAATAATTTTTTTTATAATTATCTATATATTCTATTTTATCTGATTTCAAATCTAATTTAGCATTTATATTTAAAATATAACTTTTTATTGTTTCATCATCTTTTACACATAAATCTTTTATTAATTTTTTAAATTTTTTATCTGTTTCATATAATTCCTCAAATAGACTGTCTAATATTTCTTTTTTCTTAATTGAAATTAATGCCGAATCTACAATTTTAGGAGACGAAGTAATATTCAATAAATAATGGTATTTTTTTACTATTGATAATGAAAAACTATCAAAAGTTGTTATATATGCATTGTCGATATAGTTTAGTTCTTCAACTAAGTCAGCTTTCTTTATAGCTGATCTTATTCTATCTTTCATCTCACCTGCTGCTAGATTAGTAAATGTTAAAATAAGTAAATTTCTTATAGATATTCCTGATTTGATTTTTGTAATAACACGTTCTGTTAAAACGGCCGTTTTTCCACTTCCTGCACCGGCGCTTACTATAATGTTTTTACCGGTTAAATTAATGGCATCTAATTGATCACTCGTCCATGACGGCATTATTATCATCTCCTAAAAATTCTAAATCTTTATATTGTTTTAAATACACCAAATTTTTATTATTAACATAACAAATATCACTAAATTCACAATAATCACAACTTACATTTTTCTTATCTATAAATTTAGGATTAATTAAAAAATTACCTTCTGTTATTTCTTTGTATGCACTATCAATTAAATCATCAATAATTTTAACAATTTTCTCTAATTGTTCATTATTTAAGACTTTTGAATATGGATAAAATCCATTTTTGCTTAGCTTCATTCCTTTTATTAATTTACTATCTGTATACGAGTCATCAAAATTATATAAAATTTCATAATTTGAATTACTGTATCCACTTAGTTTTAGAGAATCATTATATTGTTGTTCATGTGTTTTATTTTTCTCTCTATTTATTTTTGTCGGTAATATTTTTTGTAAGTAAAATCCTGCTATATCAAAATCAGCATAAACAGATTTTTTTATCAAATATAAATATACACATAGTTGTAAATCCAATCCATAAATTATGTTATTTAAATTAAGGTGTGGATTTCCTGTTTTATAATCAACTATCGCTAGAGTGTTATTTTCATAAATTATTTTATCAATAAATCCTATAAATGTTAGATTTCCTTTTGACACTGTTATGTTTTTTTCACATTCAATATTTTTTAAATTAACAAATTGTTTTTGTGTTTCTAAAACTTTTATTATTTCAATCAAATCTTCTTTTAGTGATGTTATAAAAAAGTCTTCTTTATTGGATAAGGTTAGTTTATCTTTTTCTGATTCATAATTTTCTAAACTAGTAGAAAGACAATAATGAAAGATATTGCCAATTTTAGTGCTTATTGTTTCTTCATAATTTCCTATTTTTAAAATGCTGTTTAGATAATACTTATAAGAACATTTATAAAAATTATCCATTGAACTATAAGACAGTCTTAATTTATTATTTATATTTTTTATATTATTAGTTAATTGGTTATTATAAGTTTTATAATCTATTTTATAATTGCTATATAAATCATTTAAACTTTGATCTATTACGCCATATTTAGTTAGTTTATCTAATTTGTTAGCTAATAAATATTCATTATATTTTTTTGATGTTGATGATTGATTATATTCTAAATATTCTAAATCCAATTCATCAGCTATAGAAGATATATAAAATTCTTGTTTACCATTTTTTTCTTTGTAAGATATTGTTATATTTTTTATTTTATTAATTAGTTCAATTGTTTTTAACTTATTTATTTTATTAATTTCATAGCTTGTGTCTAAATTATTATTTTCTTTAAAAAAGTCACTGAAATAATCTTCATCTTTCTTTATTGTCGGAATTTCTCCTTGATTAAAATTCAAAAGAAATACGATTTCATCTTTTACTTCTTCTAAAGTTACAATATCAATTTTATTTTTTAATGATTTTAATTTGATTTTTGTATTTTTAAATATATTTATTAATATTTGTTTTGCTTCTTTATATGAAGTAAAGTAAAATTCATTTAATATATCTATTAATTTATTATAAATAATTAAAGTGTTATTTTCTAATTTAAAATTTTCTTTTATTAATTCTAATATATTTTCTCTTTCTATGTTATTTAAAAAATATTTTATTAAACTTGTTTCATATAAACAAATTTCGTTATCGATATTTATAGGAATGTTATAATACGCAAAGATTCTTTTAATATGATTATTATATATTTTATTTACATTTACTAATTTTATATCATTAATATCTGTTGTTTCCAATAAGTTACTTATAGAATTAGCGACAAAAAAAACTTCTTGTTCAACTGAGTTAAATTTATATATATTAGTTTTTCGTTTTTTGGTTTCTTCTTTTTCTATTGTTATTTTTGTAATTTGTTTTAGTTTATTAATTACTTTAGTTTCTTTTTTTGAAAAGTAAGAATATCCTTTGATAACAACATTTGTGTTTTTTAAATATTCCGTAAAATATGTATCATAAATCAACAAATTATTTTCATCTAGATAGTTTTTTATTTCTCTTAACTTATTCATTTTACTATCGTTTACATCATTTAGATTATATAAATTATTTAAGTAAGTTATTGCAACATCATACTTAACATTATATTTTTGCATTAAAAAATAAACTGTTTTTTTATTATAGTCAAATGTTAATTTTTTATATACACAATTAAAATCCATTATTTTAAAATTAATCAATTTTTTGTTTTCTTTTAACATTTCTTTATTAGGACATATATATAATGTTTTCATATTACCACCACTACAATTATATCAAAAAAACAATGATTTAACATTGTTTATTTCCTTCTTTTATAAAATATACTTTATACCATAAAAGAAACATATAAATGGTATAAATTTTTCTTCCGTTTTCTTTTGATTTTAAATGATCACTTAATAATTTAGCTAAGCCATCTTTTTTAAAAAACTTAGTTACATAATCTTGTGCAAATTCTTTTTTTACTATTTTATAATATTTTTCTTCTCTTATCCAATGATGAAATGGTACTGGAAATCCTAATTTTTCTCTTTTTGCCCATTCATCTGGTAAAATATCTGCCGCAGCTTCTCTAAAAATATTTTTAGTTGTGTTATTTTTGATTTTATATTCTGTTGGAATCTTTCTTGCTACTTCCATTACTTCTTTATCTAAAAATGGAACTCTTAATTCTAGGCTATTTGCCATTGTCATTTTATCGGCTTTCAAGTTAATATCTTCTAACATCCACAAATGTAAATCAACATATTGCATTTTTGTTGTTTCATCACAATCTTTTACTTTATCAAAGAATGGTTTTGTTATTTCTTTATAAGAATAAGAGTTTAAATATTCTTTTTTCAAGACACTTTTTTTCTCTTTTTCTTCAAATATTTTAGATGAACCTGTAAAATATTGTTCAACAGGTAATCCGTTTTTTATTAAGAATTTTCTGCCGTGAAATCTTGGAAGATGATATGCTACTTTACCAGCTGCATATCTAATAAATTTAGGGGTCTTTCTATATTTTAAATCATATTTATCTAACGCATATACTTCATATCCACCAAACATTTCATCTGCACCTTCACCTGATAATACGACTTTTACATCTTTTGATGCTAATGATGCTAAATGATAAAGTGGCACTGCTGATGGGTTAGCATGTGGTTCATCACTATGATAAGCTACTGATTCTAGACTTTTGAAAAAATCATCTGGTGTAATAATATTGCTTACATTTTCAATTTTTAATTTTTTTGATAGTTCTTTTGCTTTACTTGTTTCGTCAAAATATTTTCTTTTGAATCCTACGGAATATGTTTTCTCGGGCATTAAACTTTTTACTATGTAACTAGAGTCTACTCCACCAGATAGAAATGAACCTACCTTTACATCAGATATTTTGTGCTTTTTAATAGAATCTTTCATTACTGTTTTTATTTGTTCTTTATATTCTTCTTCTTTTTTATTTGATGATTTAAATACTGTATCATAATATTCTTTAATATCTAATTTACCATTTTTATAAGTATAATAATGTCCTGGTTTTAATTTATAAACATTTTTAAAAAATGTTTCATTAAGCGCTGAAAATTGAAAAGTTAAATAAGGTTTTAATGCTTTTTCGTTAAATTCTTTTATGAAATCAGGACTATCTAAAAATGATTTTATTTCTGATGAAAACATAAATGTATCATTCATAATTCCATAATAATATGGCTTTATTCCAAATGGATCTCTTGCCCCAAAAACTTCTTTCTTTTTTACATCATAAATAGCGAATGAAAACATTCCTCTTAATTTTTTTACGATGTTTTTTCCGTATTCTTCATATCCTCTTAAAATAACTTCTGTATCTGTTTTTGTTTTAAATTTATATTTTTTACTCAGTTCTTTTTTTAATTCTAAATAATTATATATTTCTCCATTAAAAATAATTACTTTATCCTTTTTATCATTAAATATAGGTTGACTTCCACCTTCTAAGTCTATAATACTAAGTCTTCTAAATCCAAATGCAACTAAATCATCACAAAAATATCCTTCACTATCTGGACCTCTGTGAATAATTCTATCGCTCATTTTCTTTATTATTTGTTCTTTTTCACATTTTTTTCTATTATTTACAAACCCTGTTATTCCACACATTTGTTTACTCCTCCATTATACCCTATACCCCTATAAGGTTAATTTTTCTATGCTGTTTTTTAATTCTATTAAAAATGTTTCTATTTCTTTTTTTGTCGTTAAATGAGATAAGCTTATTCTCAAACTTGAATCTGCTAAAGCAATATCATTGGTAAATGCATATACACTTTTTGATGCTCCACCTTTTGAACATGCTGTTTTAGTTGATATATATATTTCCTTTTGTTCTAAATGATGTAATAAAGATTCTGGTTTTATCCCATCAACACTTATATTTATAATGTTTTTTATACAATTTTCATTATTGTTTAATGTAATATTGTTAATTTCTTTTAAATTTTTAACTAAATAATCATTTAATTCTGTTAATTTTTTATAGTTGATATTTTTATTTTCAAATATTAAACGCAAAGCTTTTGCATAACTTACAATTAATTCAGTTGTTGGTGTCCCACTTCTATATATATTCGTACTTTTTCCACCATGAATTAAAGGTTCGATATTTATACTTACTTTTTTAAATAAAATCCCTATACCTTTTATGCCATATACTTTATGTGCGGACATAGAAGCAAAGTCAAGTATGCTAAAATCAACATCTATTTTTCCAACTGACTGTGTCACATCGGAATGAAAATAACATTTTTTATATTTTCTAACAACTTTACTTATTTCAACTAAATCTTGAGTTAATCCTATTTCACTATTTACATGCGCTATAGACACTAAAACTGTCTTATCCGTTAATAGACTATCTAAATGTTCTAAATCAACTAATCCATCTTTTAAATTAACATAATCAATAATAAATCCTTGTTGTTCTAAATATCTTAAAGGTTCATTTATTGAATCATGTTCTAAATTTGTAGTTATAATATGATTTCCTCTATTTTTGTAATTTAATACATTTTTTATAACTGTATTATTTGCTTCACTAGCTCCACTTGTATAAATAATTTCTGATTCTTTAATATTTAAAATATTACTTATTTGTTTTGTTGCCGAAGTTATTAAATCGTTAGTTTTTGAACCTAAGCTATGAAGTGAATTAGGGTTAGCGAAATATGAATTACTAACTTTAACAAATGTGTCTAACACTTCTTTATTTGCAGGCGTTGTTGCTGCATAATCTAAATAAATCATTTTTCCACTTCACTTTCTAAATCAATATTCCATAAACCAAGTTTTCCTTTTGTAATAATTGGTGTTTTTAAAATTTGAATATTTTCTAATTTCCACGCATATCCTTCTCTTACTTCATTACCATATGCAATTGATTTTTCATTTATTAAAAATTTATTAAACTCATCATCGATTTTGATGCAATCTACCAAATCTACAGATGCAATTATTTGTCCATAATTACAATCTAAATTTAAAGTATTTAATATATTCATATGTTCCCTATCTTTTCCTAATCCAGCATGAATCAGTAATTTACCTCTATAGTTAGTTTTCCAAGATCTAAATTCATATTGTTTTATCTCATTTGCAATTAATGTTGCCCATGGTTGTTTAATGGTTAATACTTTCATACATACTCCTCTAGATTATTTTACCATAATTTAAAAATAAAATAAATTCTATGTTATAATTATTTCTAATATTAAATTTTTAAAAAACAACTTTTAAAGTTGTTTTATTTTTTATCAATTAAGGATTTAAATTATTAGGTCCACGGTATACAAACATAGATTCTTTTAGACTAGGCAAATCTAACAAAAGCATAATCAGCCTATCTATTCCCAAACCAAATCCTCCATGCGGATTACAACCATATTTAAAAAATTCTAAATAAGCACTTACATCTTTATCTAAGCCTTTTTCTTTTGCTTGTTTTTCTAATATATCATAACGGTGTTCCCTTTGAGCTCCAGTAGTGATTTCAGTTCCTTTCCAAATTAAATCATATCCTTGTGGAACATTTTCTTTTCTCATATGATAAAATGCACGGTTTTCTTTATTGTAATCTGTTATAAAAATAAATTCAGAATTATACACTTCTTTTGCTAATTTATAAGAAAGCTTTTCTCCTTCACGAGTAAGATCACCTTTTTCTAAATCACTTACAACATAACCATATTTTTCTTCTAATATATTATATAAATCACTTAACTTTATGCGTGGAATTTTTTCTTTTGGAATATTTATTTCAATACCAAAGTGTTGTAATATTAAATCTTTATACTTTTCATTTAATTTTGTCAATGAGTACTTTATCATTTCTTCTTCTAAATCCATTACATATTCATAACTTTCTATATTAGCAAATTCAACATCAAATCCACTAAACTCTGTTGTGTGCCTATTAGTATATGATTTTTCCGCCCTGAAAACAGGTCCTACTTCAAAAACTTTTTCATACCCACTTGCTATAGCCATTTGTTTATAAAATTGAGGAGATTGCGCTAAAAAAGCCTTTTTTGAAAAATAGTTCACTTCAAAAACTTCACTTCCGCTTTCACTTGCTGTTCCAATTAGCTTAGGTGTGTGAATTTCCATAAAATCTAAAGAGTATAAATATTCTCTAAAAAATTTAACAAAATCACTTTGTATTTTAAAAATCAAATTATTACTATCATTTCTAAGATCAAGCCAACGATATTTAATTCTTTGATCTATTAATTGGGCATCTTTATCGTGTACATTTATAGGTAGAACTTCTTCACTTCTGCTTGTTATATCTATTTTAGAAGGTATTATTTCAATGCCACCTAATTTAACTTTTTCATTATTGCATAGCAAACCTTCAACTCTTAAAGTGCTTTCAAACGCTAAACCACTTAATTGCTCCATAATATACTTATTCTTTTCTTCACTTTTTTCTATTGTTAATTGTATTTTACCAGTTGAATCCCTAAGCACGACAAATAAAACCCATTTAGTATCCCTTATAATATCAACATGTCCTGATACAACAACATTTTTTCCTATATTATTTTTTAAATTTCCAATCATATTTTCCTCCAAAAAAAACCTATAAATATAGGAACGAAGTTACTCGTGGTGCCATCCTAATTTATAGATTTATATCTACCTTTAAATGCTTAACGCGCATTAACGCTTACTTATGTAATAGGTGTCTTCTTATATATTTATTAATTAGTTTTCAGCGCCCACTAACTCTCTTTGTAATAAATATTATAATACTCTTCCCAAGTAATTACGAAATTAGTATATCATAAATAAAATCTAATAGAAAGGGAATTTAAAAGAAGTTGACAAAAGGACACAAAAAAAACCTTATAAAATAAGGTCTAAATATCTAAATGGGGCGACTAGTGGGGTTCGAACCCACGCATAACAGAACCACAATCTGCCGTGTTAACCACTTCACCATAACCGCCATTTCAAATACAAAGTATATTTTACATTATTTTATAGTTTTTTGCAAGACTTTTATATTAATTAATTAAATAGGTAAATAACTATACATTTATTTGTTATATTCATACTATAAATTAGGAGGAATTTTTATGAATAATTATAATATGTATAGATTACAAAATATAAACGAACCTTATCCTGGCTTTATAAAAGGTAATATGTTCGAAAATTTATATAAACCATACAAATTTTATAAACCAGCTGAAATAACACCTAATAGTGAACAAGGTGATTGGCTTTTAGCGATTGATTGTTTAAGTTTTGCTTGTCATGATTTAAATTTATTTTTAGATTTACACAATGATGATTTTGAGGCTAGACAATTATTTAATAAATATAATAACGATTTAAAAACATATACAAAATACTATGAAGATAAATATGGTCCAATTTATGTAAACAATGATTCTATATTAGAAAATAATTGGGCTTGGGTAAAATCACCATGGCCTTGGGAAAATTAGGAGGAAATATGTGGATTTATAAAAAAACATTACAATATCCTGTGGATATAAAACATAAAGATTTAAAAATGGCTAAATATTTACTTGAACAATATGGTGGACCTTATGGTGAACTAGGAGCTTGTATTCAATATTTAAACCAACGATTTACAATGCCAGATGAAAGAGGAAAAGCACTTTTAACAGATATCGGAACCGAAGAAATTGGCCATTGTGAAATGATTGCTTCTATGGTTTATCAACTTATCAAAGGTGCAACACCAGAAGAATTAAAAGAAGCAGGTCTAGGTAGTAACTACGCTAAATTTAGTAACGCTCTATTCCCTAGTGATTCAACTGGTAATTCTTTTACTTGTGACTACGTTAGTACTACCGGTGATTTTATAGCTGATTTAGAATCTGACATGGCATCTGAACAAAAAGCAAGAGCAACATATGAACATTTAATAGATATGACAGATGACCCAGATATATTGGGGCCATTATTATTTTTAAGACAAAGAGAAGTCGTACATTATGATTTGTTCAAAGATTTAAAAGATTTTTATTCAATTAATATGCCACAAGCAAAATAAAAAAACCTTAAAGGTTTTTTATTTTCTGTTTTTCTTTCTTAATTCAGTATTTAAAACTCTTTTTCTTAGTCTATAACTAACTGGAGTTACTTCAACTAATTCATCATAATTTAAATAAGCTAAACAATCTTCTAAAGACATTTGTCTTGGTCTTTTTAATACAGTAGTGTGATCTGATCCACTAGCTCTTGTATTTGTTAATTTCTTACCCTTAACAACATTTACAGCTAAATCATTATCTTGGTTATGTTCCCCAACTATCATACCTTCATAAACTTCAGTAGATGGTTCAATAAACATAATACCTCTGTCTTCTAATTGACCTAAAGCATAAGCTGTAGCTTTTCCGTTTTCCATAGAAACTAAAACACCTAGTTTTCTTTCTCCAACACCAGCTCCGGCTTGTTTTCTATATTCTTTAAATGTATGGTTTAACATACCATATCCTTTTGTTAAAGTCATAAACTCTGTACTAAATCCGATTAAACCTCTTGATGGAGATGTGTATAATAATCTAACTTGTCCATCGTGGTTAACCATGTCTTCCATAATAGATTCTCTATTACCTAAAGCTTCAATAACAGCACCTACATATTCTTCTGGTACATCTATTTGAACATCTTCAAATGGTTCACATTTAACACCATCTATTTCTCTTACGATAACTTCTGGTTTAGATACTTGAAGTTCAAAACCTTCTCTTCTCATATTTTCAATTAAAATAGATAAATGTAATTCTCCTCTTCCAGAAACAATAAAACTTTCTGAATCATTAGGAGTTATTTTTAAAGAAACATCTCTTTCAGCTTCTTTGCTTAATCTTTCTTCTATTTTTGAAGCAGTTACTAATTTTCCTTCTTTTCCACAAAATGGAGAAGTATTAACTCCGAAAGTCATTTGTAACGTTGGTTCATCAATTCTTAAATGTGGTAGAGCATCTTCTTTACCAACAGTACAAACAGTTTCTCCAACAAATATATCAGGTAAACCAGCTATTGCAACGATTTCTCCTGCATGTGCTTCAGTTATTTCTATTCTTTTAAGACCTAAATAACCAAACATTTTTTGGATTCTAAATTGTTTGATACTTCCATCTAATCTAACACATGAAACCATTTCATTTAATTTTACAGTTCCTCTTTTAATTCTACCAATACCAATTCTTCCAACAAAATCATTATAATCTAATAAAGCTGGTTGAAATTGTAAACCACCATCTAAATTAACATCAGGTGCTGGAATATTTTCAATAATAGAATCTAAGATAGGATTCATAGTTTCTTTTTGTGTTGATACATCTGGATCTATACTAGAAGTTCCTTGTAATGCTGATGCGTATAAAACAGGGAAATCTAATTGATCAATGTCAGCACCTAATTCAATAAATAAATCAATAACTTCGTCAACAACTTCTTTTGGACGAGCTGAATCTTTATCTACTTTATTAACTACTAAAATAGGCACAACACCAGCTTCTAAAGCTTTTTTTAATACAAATCTTGTTTGTGGCATTGTTCCTTCATAAGCATCTACAACTAGTAAAACACCATCAACCATATTCATAATACGTTCAACTTCTCCACCAAAGTCTGCATGTCCTGGTGTATCTAATATATTGATACGGTAATCATTATAATTAATAGCTGTTGTTTTTGCTAAAATTGTAATTCCTCTTTCTCTTTCAAGATCGTTAGAATCCATAGAAACAGTTTCTTCATTCTCTCTAAAAGTTCCCGACATTTTTAATAGTTGATCCACTAATTTTGTTTTTCCATGGTCAACATGGGCAATAATTGCAATATTTCTAATTTCTTTCATAAAACACTTCCTTAACCGTTGTAGTATAGCACATTTTTACTATCTATGTAAACACATAAACATGATATTTAAAAAAAATATATTGACATATTGAAAATTTCTTTTTACAATAAGATTAGAACTTATAATTATATAAGAAAAAAAGGAGTAAATTATGAAATTTATAGTCGCTAAATGTCCAAACTGCGGGGCAAAAATAAACATGGAAGAAGGAAAACATTTTTATAAATGTAACTACTGTAGACACGATATCATATTTGATGATAATGGTAAAATGGACAAAGAACAAATGAAACTAGAAGGTTTAGAAATTCCTGTTCAAAAAATGTCTAAATTAATGATGGTTATGCTGCCGGTAACAATACTAATAATATTAACGATATTTATCACTACTCTTATCGGCTTTTTCAGTATCAGCTCTTTTGGAGGACATACTGTTAGTACAAATTCTTTTAATATTTTTATAGATAACAACGGTATATATAGTAGTTCCTATATAGCTAGCACATTAAATCACGTTGTTTCTAATATGGAAGACCACGATAAAATTATCACTGTAGTATTTAATGGTGAAGAAACTAGCGATATTGACGAAATAAAAGCTTATATTTTAGAATTAGACGGTTATGAAATGTTTTCAAATTTTTCTATATTAAGTTATAAAGATGATGATGGATATGTTAATAAATTAGTAATTGAACAACAATAAGAAGAATTATTCTAGTACTGATAGAATTTCTTCTTTTTTATTTCTATTATAAATATTAATATTATAGAATTCATCTACAGTTAATAATAAAATATCATCTAATCTACTATAGCCTTTTTCCTTAATTTCTTTTTTTAACCAAATTTCATCTTTTTTTATTTGTTTTAAATTATCTTTCATGATTTTAGAATCAATTATTATATTTGCACATATGCCTTTATTTTTAGATTTTATATCCAAATCTTTTTTTGTTACCATTTTATAGTCTTCAAAAGGTAAAAAGCTAACACTTCCATTAATCTCCATAATCGCATATTGAATTTCTGATATATCAAAATATCCACAAGTTCGACACTCTTCTAATAAATCATTTATATCAAACTTCACTTTTCTTAATCCTTTTTCTAACAATTTGCCATCTTGAATTAATATTGTAGGTGTCCCCATAAAAAAACGTCTTAAGAATATGCTTTTCATAGTTAAAAAACTTACCAAATATGCTATAAATCCAAAAATTAAAACCGCTATTGTCCCGTTTAGTATTTGCGAATCCAAATTAAGACACATCTCTGCTGCAAAATTACCTATTGATATACCAATTACATAATCAAATAAAGATAATTGAGAAACTTGTTTTTTTCCCAATATTTTTGTTACTAAAAATAAAGTTAGTAACGATATTATACATCTAATGCTTACATCTAGCACCTCTACAAAGTCTGTTTGTATTATTTCTTCTATCATATAAATCACCATTTTTATTATTAAAAAAAAAATAGATTTTATTCTATTTTCTTTTGAAAATACCTCTTTTTTCAAAAATTATATTTGTCTTCGCTACAAAAAGAATAACCAAAAATAACAATACTCCATAAATTATGTATCCTAATGTTCTGTTTTTTAGTACATATACTATAGATGCTATAGCAAATAAAGAGTTTATAAAATATATAATTAAAACGGTTGCTCTTTGCGAAATTTTTCTATTTAAAAATTGATGATGAATATGAAATTTATCTCCATGTGTAATACTTTCACCTTTTATTAATCTTCTCAATATAGCACATCCCGTGTCAAAGAAAGGAATCGCTAATATTAAAAGAGGAACAATTAAAGAAGATAATGTAACATTTTTAAATCCCAATAATGCTATTATAGAAATTATAAAACCCATAAACATTGAACCTGTATCTCCTGCAAATATACTAGCTGGATAAAAATTATAAACTAAAAATCCAAGTGTTGAACCAAGCATTACAAAAGTCAAAACAAAGTCTAATCCTAATTTATTTTGTAAAACCGCTATTATTCCAATAGTTAAAAAATAAATTGAACTTATTCCACCAGATAGTCCATCCATTCCATCAATTAAATTAATGCTATTTACACAAGCTAGAATAAATATTATGGTGATTGGATAAGCTAATATTCCAAAGTCTATGTATATTCCAAAGGCACTTACATCACTTAATAATATTTGTCCATAAAATACAATTACAAATGCTGCTAGTAACTGACCTATTATTTTTGATATAGCTCCTAATTCCACTATATCATCTATTATACCTGTTAATACTATTGAAAAACTACCAATTAATATAGCATTCATAATTGGACTCGGTTCTCCAAAAATCATATAGCCTATTAAAAAACCAATAAAAATCGCTAAACCTCCCAATTTAGGCATTTCTTTATTATGTATATGTCTATTTCTCGGTTTATCTGTCGCGCCTATTTTAAAAGCTAATTTTTTCATAATCGGAATTATAGCCACCACAGATAAAAAAGGAATAAATACCATTAAAAATATTTTTATTATTAATTCATCACTCATCGATATCACCTCTTATATTCTACCATTTTTTTACATAAATTAAAACATTTAAAAACTATTGAATAAATCAATAGTTTATTAATTAATTTTTTATTCACCAAATCCGGTATAAGATAATGACAATCCTCCTACCGTATTTGCACTGTGCTCGTTATGTCCATATTCACCAAAGGTAAATACCATCAAAAATTCTTTATCGCCTGTTGCTTTTTTAACTTCCGGATAAATTTTTTTTTCTAACTCATTTAACGATAATCCTAGTCTACGACCGCCACAATGTACTAAAAAATATGACGTTGGAATTAGTTGCTCATTTAGTTTATTAACAGTCGTTGAATTTGCTTTTAAAATACCTTTTGGTGTATTTGAAAGTAATATAACTGCAGTATTTTCAACTAAATTAGCGCCTACATTAATCGATAAATCATCGTTTGCAAACATAGGATGTCTTACAGCTGTAATGTTACCAATAGGATCTTTCACACCTAATGGCGAACAAATTGATTCAACTAAAATATTTCCTTCTTTTAATTCTTCTAAAGATTTATCCGTCCATTTAGAATACACTTCAGTCGCCGGCTTATTATCAATCTCTACTAATGTTCTTTCGTTTCTTACTTTTGTAATTACTCCTACTTTACTAGTTTCGTTATATGCTCCTGTATAAATATTTTTCATAATACTATCTGTATAAAATACAGCTACGGCACAACCTTGATTATAAGTTTTTCCATTACATATTATACTCCAGTTTCCTTCTACCGTATTATCAGCAGCCGAGCCACCAAATACAGGAACTTTTCCTATAACATCTTGAATACCTTTCATATATTCTTCTTCGCTTCCAGGATCGGCAGTCATAAAGAAATAATCAGGTTCTATATCATCACCTTTTATTTGTGATATTGCTTCTTGTGCAATTCTTCTTCCAATTTCTCTTGGTGTTTCTTTTGTTTTTTTACTTCCAGATACTCCAACTTCAACATTTTTTCCAAACGTCATCATTCCAGCATATCCAGTTTCATTATTTAAATAACCATCTTGCGTACAAATTGCGGCAGATGATGTGCATCCAATATATTTAGAATTTGGACAAACACTTTCTATTCCACTAATTACATCTTTTTGATTATATACACAAGAGGTAAAAATCAATCCTACTTCTTGTTTATTTAACAATGCTTTTAAAGCTGTTTCTCTACCTGCTTCAAAGGCGTTTATATTATTACTATAACCTACTTTTGTTTTCATTAGTCCTCCTAATAAGCTCTTTTAAATAACTCTTTTATCTCATTTAATGTTACATCAATAGGATTTCCTGGCGTACATGGATCTACTAAAGCTTTTTGTGATAACATTTCAATATCTGATTCTAACACATTAATTTCTCTTAATGTTTGCGGAATATTTAATTTTATTGATAATTCTTTAATTGCATCAACAACTGTTTTTACAACTAAATCATCTTCTATATCCATATTAAGATTAAACGCTAATCCCATTTTTTTAAATTTTTCTATTTGATTTTTTCCGTTAAATTCCATAATAGTTGGCAATAACATTGCATTGGCTACTCCATGAGGTGTGTTATATACTGCACCTAATTGATGGGCCATTGAATGAACTATACCAAGTCCTACATTACTAAATCCCATACCAGCTATATATTGTGCTGTTCCCATTTTTTCCATTGCTTCAACATTACCATTAACCGCTTCGAATAGATTTTCATATATTAATTTCATTGATTCTAAGGCAAACATATCTGACATAATATTTGCGCCTTTTGTAATATATCCTTCCATTGCATGTGTTAACGCATCAAGACCTGTTGCTGCTGCTACACTTTTTGGCATTTTCAATAAAAATTCAGTGTCGACAATTGAAACGATTGGTAAGTCATTTGGGTCTACACACACCATTTTTACTTGTCTTTCTTTATCAGTTATTACATAATTTATTGTTACTTCTGCTGCAGTACCTGCTGTTGTGGGTAAAGCTATTAAAGGCATATTTCTGTTTTTTGTATTTACTGCACCTTCAAGACTAACAACATCATAATGTTCCTCATTAGTCATTATAATAGAAATACATTTTGAACAGTCAATTACACTTCCTCCACCGACAGCTATAATGTAATCTGCATTACTTTTTTTACAAACTTCTAATCCATTATGAACGTTTTCGATAGTTGGATTTGGCATTACATCACAAAATGTTTCATAATCAAATCCCCATGTATCTAGTAACGATGTCACCATTTTAGTAACACCAGCTTGTTCTAAGGTTCTATCACTTACAACTAAAGCTTTTTTAAAATGTCTTTTTTCTATTTCAGGTTTTAAATTTTCTCTTGCATTAACTCCAAAATATGAAGTTTCATTTAATATAAATCTCATATATCTTACCTCCTACTATAAGTATAATTTTTATTCTGTTATCAGTCAATGTTTATTTATTGAATATGTAAATAAATAAGTAAAGAAAAAACACCTTAATCTTGGTGTTCTTCTATATTTTTCAATAATTCTTCTTTATTCATTTTTGTATAACCTTTGATATTTTTTTCTTTAGCTAAATTTTTTAACTCTTCTAAAGTTAAATCATCTGTACTAGATTTTTCTTTTTCTTCTTTAGGCATACAACCATGTTTTTCTAAATAATCTATTTCTTCTTTTGTAATAGTCTCATGCTCTAATAAAGTATTGGCAATAAGATCTAATAAATCTTTATTTTCTTTCATTATTTTTTCTGTTTTTTTATAGCATTCATCTATTATCTTTCTTTGTTCTTGGTCTATTTCAAATGCAACTTGTGAAGAAAAGTTTCTTGTTTTATTATAATCTCTTCCTAAGAAAACACTTGATTCTTGGTGTTCAAATTGAACTGGTCCAAGTGAACTCATTCCGTATTCTGTTATCATTGATCTTGCAATTTTAGTGGCTTTTTCAAAGTCATTATGCGCTCCTGTTGTAACTTCATTGAATACTAATTCTTCTGCTACTCTTCCTCCTAATAAACCACTTATATTATCTAATAATTGTTTTTTAGTTTGTAAGAAAGTTTCTTCTTTTGGCAACATTAAATTATATCCACCAGCCATACCTCTTGGTACGATTGTTATTTTTTGTACATCATTAGCACCATCTAAACGTAATCCTATAACTGCGTGTCCTGCTTCGTGATAAGCAACAACTTTTTTCTCTTTTTCGTTATATTTGTGACTTTTTTTAGCAGGTCCCATCAATACTCTGTCATGAGCTTCATCAAGTTCTGACATTGTAATTGCTTTTTTCTTTCTTCTAACAGTTAGCAGCGCTGCTTCATTTAATAAATTTTCTAAATCAGCTCCAGAAAAACCAACTGTTCTTCGTGCAATATTAGCTAATGCTACATTTTTATCAAATGTTTTTCCTTTTGCATGAACTTCTAAAATTTCTTCACGACCTTTAATATCTGGTAAATTTACTGTTACTTGTCTATCGAATCTACCTGGTCTTAATAACGCTGGGTCTAATACATCAGGTCTATTTGTAGCAGCTATTACAATAATTCCTTCATTTGTACCAAAACCATCCATTTCGGTAAGAAGTTGGTTTAATGTTTGTTCTCTTTCATCGTGTCCTCCACCAACACCTGTTCCTCTTTGTCTACCTACTGCATCTATTTCATCAATAAATATTAAACAAGGCGCTGATTGTTTTGCTTGTTTGAACATATCTCTTACACGACTTGCTCCAACACCTACAAATAATTCAACAAAATCTGAACCACTTATAAAATAAAATGGAACTTTTGCTTCTCCAGCTACTGATCTAGCTAACAATGTTTTACCTGTACCAGGTGACCCTGCTAATAAAACACCTTTTGGAATTCTTGCACCCATTTCTTTAAATTTCTTAGGCATTTTTAAGAAGTCAATTATTTCTGCTAATTCTTCTTTCTCTTCATCTAATCCAGCAACATCTTTAAATGTTACATTTGTTCCGCCAACATTTAATTTGGCGCGGCTTTTCCCAAAGTCTAAAGATTTATTTGCTCCACCCATTTGTTTTGTAATAAAATAAAATGCAACTCCTAATAATAATAATAGTGGTAATACTTCAACTAAAAATATCAATAAGAAACTTGAACCAGGATCTTTTATGGTATCAATTTCAAATCCATATTCTGTTGATGTTGATAATAATGAAGCCATTACTTCATCACTTATTGGAGTTTGAAAGAAAAATGTTTCATTTTCTCCGTAACTCATTAGTGTTCCTGTTACCTCATATACCCCCGAAGTAGCTCTTGGAGTAATATTTATTTCAACTATTTCTTTGTTTTCTGCATAATTTAAATATTGATCATATGTTATATAATTTACTTTTTGATTTAAAATATTAAACAAATAAAATACTCCAATCAAAATAAAAAACAAAATAAAATATGATGTAAAACTTTTTTTCATTGTCTTTTTTGTCATTGTTTCCTCCTTTTAATAGTACCTAATTATTATATCATACTTTTCATTCATTGATTTACATAAATTTGATTTTTTTAATCCTGGAATCCATATAACTTCTTCATTGCTATCTACTAATATTGGGTATGATTTTCTATCGTCTATACTGATTTTACTATCTATAAATATATCTTTTACTTTTTTTGTTCCATTTAAACCTTTTACTTTTATTTTATCTTTAATTTGCTTTGTTCTAATATAAAGTGGTAACTTTATATCTTCATAGTTTATCCTGCAAATAAAATTTGAATCTGAATCACTTTCTTTTATTACTTCTATAATTCTATCGTTTATTAGTACCATCTTTTCTTCTAATTCAAGATGGTATCCTTGTTCTTTTACTTGTTTTTTAAAATAAACTTTATCATATGTTTTTACAGCTTTTATATTATTAGGTAAATCAATCTCTTTATTAGAGTCTTTTGTATTGATTAATTGATTAATAAGCAATACATGTATATTATTTATTAAGTGTAATTGTTCTTTGTATTCTTCTTCTAATATTTTTAAAATTACTTTTTTACCAATAAAATTATCAATTTCAACATACTTATTTATATCTAAATATTCATTATAAATATTTTTATATTCTTTTGAAACTATTTTATCTAAATAATTGTTTGTTTCTTTTAAATTTATGCTGAATTCATGAAATTTTTCATGAACATTTGGATTTTCACTTTTTAAAAAAGGTAAAATGTTATTTCGATATCTATTTCGAGTATATTTGTTACTTGCATTTGAATCATCTATTCTAAAAGGAATTATATTACTTTCTAGATAATCCAATATTTCTTTTTTATTTACATCAATTAAAGGTCTAAAAATGGTATAATCTTCTTCTGTTTTTGTTTCATCAAAGCCTGCATATCCCTTTAATGTAGAACCTCTTACTAATCTCATTAAAATAGATTCAATCAAATCATCCCCGTGATGGGCAGTTATTAAATATGAAGCTTTGTATTTTTTTATTAAACTTTCAAAAAATTCATATCTTATTTTGTGTGCTTGTGAATGGAAATTATCTTTTGTATATTCTTCGATTATTTTTATTTCCAATGTTAAACTATTTTTTTTACAGAAATCCACTACAAATTCTTGATCTTTTATTTGTCCTTCTCTTCCACTATTATGATTTACGTGAGCGCATATTATTTTTATTTTTTTGTTTGTTTTTAATAACAAATCCAATATACACATGGAATCCGGTCCACCCGAAAGCGCTAAAACAACTGTGTCTCCGTTTTTTAATTTATTATTTAATTTTTCTTGGATTTCTTTCATATTAATCACTCCAATCAATCTTTTTTTCTAAATTTTCATTAATTTTACTAAATGGTTTGCTACCTAAAAATCCCCTTGATGCTGATAATGGTGAAGGATGTGCACTTGTTATTATTACATGTCTTTTATCAATTAATTTAACTTTTTCTTTTGCACTATTTCCCCATAAAATAAAAATAACTTTTTCTTTTTCACTTAATTTTTCTATAATTTTATCAGTAAATATTTCCCATCCTTTTTTTCTATGACTAAAAGCTTTATCCTTTTCTACAGTTAAGACAGTATTTAGTAATAAAACTCCTTGTTGTTCCCATTTATTTAAATTTGTATTCTTTTTTTCTATATTTAAATCGCTTTTTAATTCTTTAAATATATTTCTAAGTGAAGGTGGCATTTTGCTATTTTCTAATACTGAAAAAGCAAGTCCATGTGCTTCATTTTCTCCGTGATATGGGTCTTGTCCTAAAATAACAACTTTTACATCTTTGTATGATAATAAGTTTAATGAATTAAAAATCTCATCATATTTGGGATATATAATTTTATTTTTATATTCATCATTTATAAAATTCATTAATTCAAGAAAATAATCTTTATTCATTTCATCTTTTAATATTTCATTCCAGTCGTTATATAACATAAAATCACCGTAATTATTATATCACAAACTATTTTAAATATCATTTTTTAGTTTTATTAACGAATATAAATTTATAATTACTAATGCTACAACAAAAAAATCAATCATTTTCCATATAATGTTTGCATTTAGCATTGAACTTATAAATATAGTTATTAATGTTATAATTTTTAATTTTGTTTTATGATTTAGTGTAATAAACTCTAAACTTTTTTCGCTATAGAAATATCCAGTTATTATAGTTGAAAAAGAGAAAAGTAATATACATATTATTAAAAAGTAGTTTCCAAAATAATTTAAGTGAAAAGTAAATGCTTGCATCACTAAATCAAGGCCGCTTTTTATATTAAAGTTTTGATAATCACTCGTTATTATTACAAAAGCTGTCAACGTGCAAATTAAAAAAGTCGTTATATATATACCTAATGTTTGAATATAAGGTTCATCTTTATTTTTAGAATTAGACGATGCTATTACGGAAGTTCCCAGCCCTGCCTCATTTGCAAAAATACCTCGTTGTATTCCTATTATCAAACACGGAAAAAACCCGGATATGGATTTAATATTTAACCCATCTTGAAAAATAGAGCATATAATTTTAGGAATGTTTTCAAAATTAGAAAAAACTATTCCAAAACATATCGTACAATAAAAAACAAGCATAAAAGGAACAAGTTTATTTGATAATTTTTCAATATTTTTAATTCCGCTAAAGATTATTATCGTACAAATTATCGTTAATATAATTGCAATTACATTTATATTTGTATCAAATAAAAATAAAATAGACGAAGTAATTGTGTTTGCTTGTATTGCTATAAAACCAAAGATAAAAGTAATTATTATTAAAATAGAATAAATATATGCTAGAAAACTATTTTTTAATCCATTTTTTATATAGTAACTTGGCCCGCCTGTAACATCATTACTATATTTAATTCCCATCTTAGTTTCAAGAAAACAAATTGGTGCACATATCAATGCAGAAATCCATATATATAGAATTGATCCTATACCTCCATAATATATACTAAGCGCGACTCCGACGATACTACCAACACCTATTCGTCCTCCTAATACAAGCATTAACGATGAAGAGTTTTTAATTTGTCTTATCATTTTTATCAAGTTAAATTGTTCATACTTTATTTTTTTGCTAAATATTATACTAGAGTAAACAATCAACAATAAAGCTATACCCCATAATAATTTAATAACCATGTCCATTTTATCACCTAGTAAAATATATTTATAAAAAAAAAGTTAATTACTAAGTATTAACTTTTTACACATTAAATCTAAAAGTACATATATCTCCGTCTTGCATTATATATTCTTTACCTTCTAAACGCATTCTTCCTGCTTCTTTTACTTTTAATTCTGTTCCATGTTTTAATAAATCATCATAACTCATCGTCTCTGCTTTAATAAAACCTCTTTCAAAGTCTGTATGAATAATTCCTGCACATTGTGGAGCTTTCATTCCCTTTTTAAAGGTCCATGCGCGGCATTCTTGAACACCAGCTGTAAAGTAAGTTGATAACCCTAACAAATCATATGTTGCATATATTAATTTATCTAATCCACTATTATTTATGCCTAAATCTTTTAAAAATTCAATTTTATCATCGTCATTTAATTCACTTAATTCAGATTCGATTTTAGCACATACCGTTATAACTGATGAATTTTCTGATGATGCATATTTTCTTACTAAATCAACGTATTCATTTCCATCAACAATTAAATCTTCTTCACTTATATTAGCCATATATATTATAGGTTTATTAGTTAAAAAATGAAATGCGCTTATTATCTTTTGATCTTCTTCATCTAAATTTAATTTTCTAATTGGTTCATTTTTTTCTAAACATTCTTTTATTTTAGTTAATAATTCAACTTCTTTTAAAGAGTCTTTATCCTTTGATTGAGCAGCTTTTTTACCAATACGGCCAAGCCTATTTTCAGCTATTTCTAAATCTGCTAACATAAGTTCTACATTTATAATTTCTATATCTCTTATTGGGTCAACGTTGTTTTCTACATGTATTATATTTTTATCTTCGAAACATCTTACAACTTCTACAATTGCATCTACTTCTCTAATATGTGATAAAAATTTATTACCTAGTCCTTCACCAGATGCAGCACCTTTAACTAATCCTGCTATATCTGTAAATTCGTAAGTTGTTGGTACAACACTTTCTGTTTGATATAAATTTTGTAAAAATTCTAATCTTTTATCTGGAACTGTCACTACTCCAACATTTGGATCTATTGTTGCAAATGGATAATTTGCTGCTAAAATATTTTTTTTAGTAATTGCATTAAACAAAGTTGATTTACCAACATTTGGTAAACCTACTATTCCTGCTGTTAAACTCATTTTTTTCACTCCTTTTATTATTCAAAAAGAAAACTAATATAAATTAGTTTTTTTATAAATAAATTTCTTTTCTATTATTACATAAATTTTATAATAAGTAAAATATTATATTGTTGGATACGTATTTATTCCTATTGGAAATCCTACTAAATACCAAGCAAGTATAATCGCTAACCACAAAAGTATGAATAATCCAACGGTAGGTAATATTTTCTTCAGCGTTTCTAAAATGGATATTTCATCGTTATTATCAAATACATCTAAAAATGCTATCATTAATATAAAATAAGCAAATAGTGGAGTTATACTTTTTCCTATTCCATCCGCTGCTTTGAATATGAATGTCGTAAAATTAGGTGTTATATTAGCACGCATTAGAAGAGGAACTAATATAGGGGACATTAGTTCCCACTTTGCAATACTTGACGGAATTATTAAACTTAATAAAATTGTTAAGAAAAATAATATTATAATTAATACAAAGCCTGTAATTTCTAAAGTACTTAAAAAATCAATCAAATTAATTGCTATAACTGTATGTAAATTTGTATAATTTAATATAGTTATTAGTAATGTATAAAATAACAATAATGTTATTGGATATCCTAATTTGTCAAAATTTAAGTTTAATCCTTTATTAAATTCCTTGTTATTTTTAATATTTCCAGATATTCTTCCATGAATAAATGAAATAAGTATAGTTATTCCAAAGAGTACTATTGGAAATGATTTAATAAATGGCGACTCATCACCTAATAATGATAAAATATATGAATCATTATCTTGTAATAATATTCCGGATAAAGGCAAATTAGGTATTATCATATAAATGTATAGTACAAAACATATTGCTAATGTTATAAGTGTTACTTTATTTGCTTTCTTTGAAATTTTATATTCTTTCAATTCCTCTTTTTTATATTTTGATAATCTTGGAATTAATATTTTCTCAATAATCATAGTTCCAAAAATAGCAAGTATGATTGTTGATGCATACATAATAAAATATTCAGAAAATATATTGTAAACAAATGTTTTATCAATATCTAATGCAGCTGATAATTGTGTTAAACTTCCTAAATAACAATCGTTCGAACTTATTATTAAACTTGTTCCATAACCCATTGTTAATCCCAAAAAAGACGTTAATACACCTATAATTGGATTTCTTCCAATGTGTTTGTATATTATTGCAAAAAATGGAATCAAAAAGATAAATGAATATTCTCCTAAAAAAGAAAATATTATAGATATTATTAACGTTATAAATGTAATAAACTTATATTGTGTATTTTTAAATTTACTTGCTAATAATTGTGCAAGCCCACTTGCTTCAAATATACTCAATGTCGCAAAAGATATAAGTAATAATATGATTGGCTCTAACAGCGTAAAATTATTTAATAAATTATTAAATATATATTTTACTCCATCTAATGAAAAAATATTGTTTACCACGACTAATGTTGTTTCTAGAGTGCCCGAAGAAATTATCGTTTGATTAGCCTGTAATCCAAATATTTCTCCGAAAAAACTAGCAAAAATTACTAATAAAGATAAAAATAGCATCGCTAAAATAGGATTACATTTTTTCTTTTCCTGCTTTTTTTTCATAAATCCTCCTATAAAGATATAACTTTTTTTAACTTTTTATTAAAATCTATTCTTGTTAACATGATGCTTCTGTTACATTTCAAACATTTTATTTTAATGTCTGCACCTACTCTTGTTATTTGCCATTCATTAAAACCACAAGGATGTGGTTTTTTCATAACAACTATACTATTTAATTTATATTCTTTTTGCATCATGTACCACCAATTGACTAAATGGAATTTCAATGTTATTTTTTTGAAGAGTTTCTACTATTTCTTTTTTTAATAATCTCTCAATACCAAAGTGTTCCATTGTTTTGGTTTCAGCAGTTATCTTATATTCTATTGATGAATTTTTTAATGAATTTACACCTAAAAATTTAATTTCACCAATAATCAAATCATTTTCTTTGTTTACTCTTTCTAACATTTTATTAATAACTTTTTCGAGTTTTACATTATCGGTATCATAGGCAACCTCAAATTCTACTACTGCTAGAGAATTATTTACACTATGATTTATTACTTCTAAAATATTTCTATTTGCTATGTATTTTACTTCTCCTGTATAAGCTTTTACTTTAGTTGTTTTGGCACCTAGTCCAACAACGTCACCTCTAAATGTATCTATTGTTACATTATCTCCAATAGAATAGTGTCCTTCAGCTATAATAAAAGCACCTGCCAAAAAGTCTTTTAAAACATCTTGAATCGCTAACCCAATAACTATCCCTAAAACACCAAGAGATGCTATTATTGATTGCGTATTAACTCCATAAACCTCTAAAATCAGAAGAGCTGCTATAACTATAATAAAATATTTTAAAACATTTATCACGACCATTTTAATAGTTTCTGTTTTTTTATCAACTTTTCTTGTTTTGAAAAATCCTTTTACTAGTTTTTTTGCTAGTTTAAATAAAACAAAAGAGCCTAATATAATTAATATTGGCGCAACAATTTCTTTAATTAAAACATATTTAAAAATAAAATCTAACATATTATCATTCCTTAATATCTAAAATTTCTAAAATCCTATTTAAATCCGCTACATTTGAGTAAGTAATTTCTATTTTTTTGTCTTTTACTTTAACTTTTGTGTCTAGTTTTTCTCTCATGATGCTTTCTACATATTTATATTTAGGATTTTGTGGTTTTTTTTCTATTTTATTCTTCTTTTTAAATGTATTAGTCATTTCTTCTATGTCTCTTACATTTATTTTTTCTTCAACAATTTTATTTGCTATTTGTAAAATTTGTTCTTTATCTTCTAATTTGCTCAATAATCTAGCATGACTCATACTTAATTTTTTCGAGTTAATTAAATCTTGAACTTCTTCTGGCAGATTTAATAATCCTAACATATTTGTTAAATGGCTTCTACTTTTTCCTACTTTTTTTGATAA
Organism: Mycoplasmatota bacterium; assembly: GCA_044432805.1. Classification (GTDB taxonomy): domain Bacteria; phylum Bacillota_I; class Bacilli_A; order RF39; family UBA660; genus CAYJEO01. The sequence goes on from JAWXUI010000003.1 coordinate 52,650, forward strand.
TTGTTCTTGAGTAAGAAGTAATTTATCGATTAATGATTTATATGCAAAAGCTTCTTCTATTGCACTTAAATTTTCTCTTTGCAAATTTTCTAATAGCGCTATTTCCATCATTTGATCATCGGTAAATGGTCTTATTATTGCTGGAATTGTTTCTTTTTTCGCTAATTGAGATGCTCTAAATCTTCTTTCTCCGGCTATTATTTCATATCCTTTTATACTTTTCTTTACTATAATAGGTTGAAATACACCGTGTTCTTTTATAGAATTTGCTAAATCATTTAAAGCTTCTTCGTTAAAAATTTTTCTTGGTTGATATGGATTTGGTCTTAATTGAGTTAATTTCAACTCTGTTATTTCTTCCTTTGGTGTTGTTTCGTATATGTTTTTTTCTATTGACGCCATATCTAAATTATCAGTATTAAATAATGATTCTAATCCTCTTCCAAGGGCCTTTTTTTTATTTTCCATTTCTTTCAATCACTTCCTTTGCTAAGTTAAGGTATGCTTCTGTTCCTTTACTATGTGGATCATATGCGATGATTGGTTTCCCATGTGATGGAGATTCTGATAATCTAACTAATCTTGGAATAATAGTATCATATACTCTTTCTTTAAAATAACTTTTTATATCTTCTACAACTTCAATTCCTAAATTAGTTCTATTATCTAACATCGTCAATAAAACTCCTTCTATATCTAATGTTGGATTAAGATTTTTTTGCGCTAACATAATTGTATTTAACAATTGCATTATTCCTTCTAATGCGAAAAATTCACATTGAACTGGTATAATAACCGAATCTGCTGCAGTTAAGGCATTGGTTGTTAATATACCTAATGAAGGAGGACAATCAATTATTATATAATCAAACATTTCTTTTGTTATATCTAAATATTTTTTTAATTGATTACCTTTTTCAAATCCGGGTTCAATACGACTTTTTTCCATTAATTCAATATCTGCCCCAGCTAATTGAATAGTCGCCGGAATAACAAATAAATTTTTAAATTTTGTTTTTACTATTACCTCTTTTAGTTCTGCTTGGTCAATTAATAAATCATATGCACTATGCTTTATGTCTGCTTTATTAATCCCTATTCCTGTTGTTGCATTACCTTGAGGATCTAAATCAACTAATAATACTTTTCTTTTTAAAACACCTAACGATGCGGCTAAATTTATACTCGAAGTAGTTTTTCCTACTCCACCTTTTTGATTTACTAATGCTATTACTTTTCCCATTATACCACCATTTTCTAACTCTATTTAATTTTATCAAATTTAAAGTTTTTTTTCAATTGATTTCATACTTTATTTAAAAAAACTCAATCATATGATTGAGAAATCTTTTTTATTTTTTTGTTATTTTAAATGTTGCTTGATAAAGATTTGGTAAATCCATTTCATCTAAATCTAAAACGTAACCATATCCTTCGATTGTTTTTGCACATTCTCTAATAGCATTAACAACTGTTTTCATATTAACACCTTCAACTATTGGGGTTTCATATGGTTTAATTTCAATTTCTTCTGTATCTCTTAAAGCATAATTATTATATACTGGTGTTACTATTGGCGCTACTTCTTCTTTAGGAGTATCATCCAATGGTTCATAAAACTTTGAATAATCAATTTCTGTTGGCACCGGAGTGACAATTGGACTTTCCTCAGTCTTTGATAATGCGTTATCATTAGATTCTAAGAAAGGTGATGTTTGTTCTGAATTTTCAACAACTGCTTCTACCGGTTTAAATAATGGTTCTGGTTGAACATTATTTATTAATGATATTTTTTCTTCTACTTTAGGAACTATTACTTCTTCTTCTGGCATCATATTGAAAAATCTACCAGGTTTAACCGCTTCTTCTATAGTTGGTACTTGTTCAACTTTAACTTCTGGCGTTGATGATTGTAACAATGTATCCATATTAGCTAAAGGTTTTGGTTGATATATATCTTGGCTATTATTTAATAAACTTTCTATTGAAATAATATCACTTGAATTTGTTTCTTGCATTGGATTCATTGTTATATTGCTTTCTGGACTTACAATTTCTGGTATTGTAAATTTTGCTTCATTTTCCATTGTTTTCATTTCCTCATTTTGTTCAGGTTTGATTTGATTTTCTAAACTAACTATATTTTCAGGTGTCTTTATATTTTGATTTGAACCCGACAATATTTCAGTTATTAAAACATCTGTTTTTTTAACTGTTAATCTTTCCTTAACTATTCTTTCTAAAACTGATATTTGATCACTTTCTTTTTTTAATCTCAATAAAGATCTTGCATGCCTTTCAGATATTTCTTCTTCTAAAAGTGCTTCTTGTACTTCGTCTGATAATTCTAATAGTCTTAGTTTATTTGCAATTGTAGGCTGTTTTTTTCCTAGTTTAATTGCTAAATCTTGTTGTGTTAGATAATTCATATCTAATATTTTTTTATATGAAATAGCTTCTTCAATTGGAGTTAAATTTTCTCTTTGGACATTTTCAATTAGCGCGACTTCACTGCTTGTTCTATCATTCATATCAGTAACTATTGCTGGAATTTTTTTTCTTCCTGCTAATACTGAAGCTTTGTATCTTCTTTCTCCAGCAATTATTTCATATTTATCTCCTAATTTTCGAACAACTATCGGTTCTATTACACCATGTTCTTTTATCGATTTTGCTAATTCATTTAAACTTTCTTCATTAAATTTTATTCTTGGTTGAAATCTATTTGGTAATATTTCTTCAACATCTAATTCAGAAAATATTCTTTCATTCATATTTACACCTCTTTTTATTCTTCTACTTTATAATAATACTACATCTTGGGAAATAAATCAATTTGTTTTGGGAAATATTTTTGTTTTTTAAAAAAAACTGCATTATGCGGTTCTTTTTTTATTTGTTTACAAAGGATTTTTTTTAATTTCTTTGTTTTCTCTTGGATAATTTTTATTGTCTTTAATTTTTCTAATTTTGATTAATGTTCTATTACTTTTTTCAATGGGTAATTGAAAATTTTGAGTTTCAATTATATCACAATTTATTTTTTTTGTGGCTTTTATTGCATTATCCATTTCTTCATTCATATTGGCTTTCATCGGTATAAAAAATCCAGTTTCTTTTAAGACAGGAATGCAATATTCTAATAAAACATTCAATGGCGCAACAGCTCTTGCAGTGACTAAATCAAATTTATTTCTATTGTTCTTGGCGTAATCTTCTATTCTTGAATGTACACACTCTATTTTTTCCAAGTTTAATTTTTCAATCACATCATTTAAAAATTTTATTCTTTTATTTAATGAATCAACTAATGTAATATTTAATTTAGGAAATAATATTTTTATAACTATTCCAGGAAAACCAGCTCCTGTTCCAACATCGCATAAAGAATTATAATCATTGAAATCGATTATTTTACACAATGTAGAACTATCATAAAAATGTTTTAAATAAACTTGTTCTTTTTCAGTTATCCCAGTTAAATTCATTACTTTATTGTATTCAATAAGCATGTCATAGTAAATTTCTAATTGCTCCAACTGAATATTTAATACTTCTATTCCGATTATTTTTAATTCTTCTATAAATTCATTTTTATTCATTATTTTCTTCCTTTTATGTAAACCATTAAAATTGATATGTCACTTGGATTTACACCACTTATTCTTAATGCTTGTCCAATTGATGTTGGTTTTATTTCTTTTAATTTTTGACGAGCTTCACTTGCAATATTAGTTACTAAATCATAATTTATATCGTCTGGTATTTTTTTCTTATCTAAATCAGTCATTTTATTTGCTTCTTTTATTGCTTTAGTTATATATCCTTCATATTTATTATTTATATGAACTTGATTAATTACTTCTTTATCAAATTCTAAATTAATAAAGTGATTGATATTTTCTATTTTTATTTCTGGTCTTTTTAATAAATCATATAAAGTGATTCCGTCTTTTAGTAATGCTGTTGGTATAGTTTTTAAATAATCTTGAACAATTACAGTTGGAGTTATTTTTTTTGTTTTTAATAAACAAGTTAATTTTTCTATATCTTTTTCTTTTTCTATTAATTTATTATAATCATTTAATGAAACCATACCAATTTCATAACCATATTTTCTTAATCTTAAATCGGCATTATCTGTTCTAAGTAATAATCGATATTCAGCTCTTGAAGTTAATAAACGATAAGGATCTATAACTCCTTTTGTTACTAAATCATCTATTAATACACCTATATATCCTTCATCTCTTTTTAAAATAAGAGGTTGTTTATTATTTATTTTAGCTGATGCGTTTATTCCGGCCATTAATCCTTGGCACGCTGCTTCTTCATAACCACTTGTACCATTAATTTGACCAGCAGTAAATAAATTACTAATTTTTTTTGTTTCTAAACTTTGTTTTAGTTGAGTTGGATTTATCGCATCATATTCTATTGCATATCCATAATGTAATATTTTAGCATTTTGTAATCCTGGTAAACTTTTTATCATCTTATCTTGTATTTCATTAGGCATACTTGTCGAAAATCCTTGTACATATATTGAATTACCATATATTTTATCATCATCTATAATGGTTTCTGGTTCTAAAAACAACTGATGTTTTTCTTTTTCACTAAATCTTACAATTTTATCTTCAATTGACGGGCAATATCTAGGACCTACTCCTTTTATATCGTTTAGTCCGCCATACATACTTGATTTCCCAATATTTTCTCTTATTATTTCATGAGTCTCTTTTGTTGTATAAATCAAATGACATGGAACTTGCTTGTTAATATCATAATATATTTTATTATCATATGAAAATGTTAATTCTTCTAAATCGCCATTTTCTATTCTTGTTTGTGAATAATCGATTGAATTTTTATCTATTCTTTGTGGTGTTCCTGTTTTTAATCTTATTATTTCAAAACCTAATTTTTTTAAATTATCACTTAAGAAATTACTAGGTTTTTCTCCGTGCGGTCCTTTTCTAGTTCTTGTGTTTCCAACTAAAATATCTGATTTTAAATATGTTCCAGTTGTTAAAATTACTGATTTTGAAAATATTTTTTCACCATTTTCCAATATAACTCCTATTATATTGTTATTTTCAATTAACAAATCTTCAACTATTGCTTCTTTCATAAATAAATTAGGTGTCTTCTGTAATTTTTTAATCATTTCTTTTGGATACAAAACTTTGTCGCCTTGTGCTCTTAGTGCTTGAACTGCCGGTCCTTTACTGCTATTTAGCATTTTTATTTGCATATGTGTTTTATCTGCAATTTTCCCCATAAGTCCGCCTAAAGCGTCTATTTCTCTTACTACAATACCTTTTGCTGAACCTCCGATAGAAGGATTACATGGCATGTCAGCTATATTTTTTAAATTACCTGTTATAAGTAATGTCTTATTTTTTAAAGTTGCTGATGCGCACGCGGATTCACATCCTGCATGTCCACCACCAACTACGATTATATCAAAATCCATATTTCCTCCTATTTTCCTAAGCAAAATCTACTAAATAATTGATCTATTAATTCTTCTTCATATGTTTCTCCAGTTATTTCTCCTAGTGTTTTCCATATGTTTCTTAAATCTATTTCTATCATGTCTATTGGCATTTCTTTTGTTATTCCATCTTCTACTTCATTTATTAAATTATAAACTCTTTTTAAAATAGATAAACTTCTTGCATTGGTTAAATATGTCATATCTTGTTGTTCTAATTTTTCTAAATTAAATAATTTTATTATTTTTTCTTTCAATAACTCAATTCCAATATTTTTTAATGCACTTATTTCAATAAATTCTTCAAATTCATAATTTAATTTTTTTTCTAAATCTATTTTATTTATTAAGATAATGTGTTTTTTATCTTTAACTTCTTTTAACAAAGTTTTTTCTTCTTCATTAATTTCCTCATTATTATTAAATACAAAAAGCACTAAATCGGCTTCTCTCATTGCTCTTAAACTTTTTTCTATTCCTATTTTTTCGACTATTTCATCTGTTTTTCTTATACCAGCTGTATCTATAAGATTTAATAAAATGCCATCGATTGTTATATTACCTTCTACTATATCTCTAGTTGTTCCTGGAATATTAGTAACTATTGCTTTATTATTATCCAACAAATTATTTAACAAACTACTCTTTCCAGCATTAGGTCTTCCTATAATAACAGTTTTGATTCCTTCTTGAATTATTTTTCCGTCATTACTTTCTTTTAATATTTTACTTATTTGCTCTTTTATTATTTTTATATTAGGTAATATTTTTTCATTTGTTAATTGTTCAATATCATCATATTCTGGATAATCTATATTTACTTCAATATTGGCAACTATTTCAATAATTTTTTCTCTTAAGTTAGTTATTAATTTTGTTACTTTACCACTTATTTCACTTATCGCTAATTCTCTAGATTTTTCTGATTTAGCTTCAATTAAATTCATAATTCCTTGGGCTTCTATTAAATCTATTCTTCCGTTTAAATATGCTCTTTTACTAAATTCACCCGGCTGAGCTAAAGAACAACCTTGATTTAATAGTTCTTCTAATATTTTTTTTGTTGTATATATTCCCCCATGGCAATTTATTTCTACAACATCTTCCATTGTGAAAGTTCTAGGTGCATGCATAACAGTTACTAAAACTTCGTCAATTACTTTATCGTCGGCAATAATATGTCCGTAGTTAATAGTATGAGTTTCTACATTCTCTAAATTTTTTCCTCTAAATATTTTTGAAACTGTTTTTATAGATTCATCTCCACTAACTCTAATAATACTTATTGACCCACTTCCTGAAGCCGTTGCAATAGCACATATTGTTTCGTTCATAAAATCACCTCTTAATCTGTAAAATTATACATTATTCTTGTAGTTTAGTCAAATTATAAAAAAAAGAAAATTATTAATTTTCCTTATATTTTATAGTTATAAAACGTTCGTTTCCTTGTCCTTCACTAACGCTTTCAACATTTGGTTTTTCTACTACTAAAGAATGGATAAGTCTTCTTTCATATGAATTCATAGGATCTAATTTAACATCAATTTTTGTTTTTTGTACTTCTTTAATTATTTTTTCTACTTCTCTTAATAAATTTTGTTGTTGTTTTTCTTTATAGTTGGAAGCGTCAATGTTAAATTTAATCATAATATTTTGTTGCAATAATGCTTTTTTTAATAATAATTGAATACTATTTAAAGTTTTTCCTTCTTTTCCTATTAAATAATTATTATTTTCAGATACAATATTTATATTTAATATTTCTTTATTATCTCTTACTTCTATTATTGGTTCTATATCTAAATAAGCACATAATCCTAATATAAATTCTTTTATATATTGTTTTACATCATATTTTTTTACAACTGTTATTATTTGTTTTTTCCCTTTTAAAATCTTTGTTTCTTCTTTTGCATTTAAAACATAAATATCTTCATTTCTACAATTTAATGTTTCAAGGCAAATTTCATAAGTTTTTTCTAAAGTTTTTCCTTCGAATACATACTTTTCTATCATTTATTTTCTCCTTTTTACAATTAAATTTTGCATTATTGTAAATGAACTATTAGTTATCCAATAGATACCAATCGCTGTAGACACAAAACAAGCTGAAAATGAAATCATTACAATCATTACTTTTTGCATTGTTTGCATTTGTTTTGCTTGATCTCCACTCATTTGAGCGCCTGAATTAAATTTAAATGAAAAGTGTGTCGCTGCTATAACACCAATTATTATGAATAAATAAATAAAATTACCATTTGTAACTCCAGTTAATGAAGTCATTCCCATATTCATTCCCAAAAATTCACCTTCAAATACTGCTGGTAATCTATTAAGAGCTTCAAAGAATGCAAAGAATAACGGAATTTGAATAAATGCAAATAAACATCCTGATAATGGATTTATATCATATTTTTTATAAATAGCCATAGTTTCTTGACTTTTTTGCATCATTGATTCTTGATCTGTCTTATTTTTATATTTTATTTCTAGTGCTCCTATTTCTGGTTGCGCCATTTTTAAACTTTCTGATTGCTTCGCTTGCTTTTGAGTTAATGGATACATTACTGTTCTAATTAATAATGTTGTTAATATTATTGCAAATCCATAGTTACTTAATAAATTTCCTAAAAATATAATTAGTACTGCTAACGGTTTTACAAAGATTGTATTCCAAATACCTTCGTATTCTCCACCTGTTATGCTTAATTCACTACACATTGGTAAAGAAGTTATATCTTTATTATTTTCTTCATAAAGTTTTAATGTTTCTTCATTTTCCGGTTGACACAATATATTTGATACTAATTGTTGTCCGGTTTCTGGATTTTTTAATTTATTATTATCTTCGTCTTCTAAATAAGTAGTACACCCTGTTAAAGTCAAAGCAAAAAACAAGATTGTAATTAATTTTAATTTATTTTTCATTTATTTCTCCTCTATGAGATTCGCTTTTTTAATCAAATAAAAAATCTCGTTTTCTATCTCTTGGTATGTTAAATCTAAAATACCTTTCCTTACCATTATAATACACTTAAATTTTTTTTCATAGTTTTTTTTATCTAAAATACTTTTTATCTGTCTTCTTATTCTATTTCTTGTAACCGCATTACCTATTTTTTTGCCTATTGAAAACCCAAATAAATAGTTATCTTTATTGTCTTCTAAAAAAAACGTTACATTTTTAGAATATATTTTTCTTCCAGTTTTAATAATTCTACTATATTCATTATTTTCTTTAACTATGTTTATTTTTTTCATATTCACCTCTAAATATATGTAAAAAAAACCACTTTATTAGTGGTAATTTATTAATGCGATAATACTTTACGACCTTTTCTTCTTCTAGAACTAATCATTTTAGTTTTAGCACGAGCCAAGAATCCTTGTTTTTTACTTCTTTTTCTATTGTTTGGTTGAAATGTTCTTTTCATAATTACACCTCCTGAATATGACAATTTCCCTTTGCCATATAATTATATAGACAAAAATATATTTTGTCAAACAATTTTAACAAATATTAATAATAAAACTACATATTGTACAAATAACACATTTAAAAATAATGTTATTTTTCCACACATTTCAACAACTTGTTTGATAAAAAGTTACATTTCAACAGTCTTTTCCACATTTTATTTTGTCTTTATAGATTATATTAAAACGCTTATTTGTTTTATCAACATATATTGTGGATAAGTTATTTACATAAAGTTTTGAAAAGTGGATAATTATTAATAACTTTTCCACAGATGGTGTTGAAAAATATATTTAAAGCTTATTTTATATCACTTACTACTGTGGAAAACAAAGTGGATAAGTTTTTTTTGTTTTTTTTACTTTAATTTTCTTTGACATTCCATATAATTAAAGGTAAAATTAACTTAATTACTCGATGTGTTAGGAGGTGTCATATGGATTTAGACGCTTTGTGGAATAAATTTTTAAGTTCAATAGAGGATAAATATTCTTCTATTATGTTTGAAACATACTTTAAAGAAACAAAATTACATAGTTTAAAAGATAATAAAGCTTTAATAATTGTTCCTATGCACGTTCACAAAAAATACTTAAAAGAATATCATAATGAAGAAAATGAAGACATTTTTTCAAAATTAACGGGAAGTTATTTTAATTTTGAGTATCTATTGGAAGAAGAAATTGAAGAAAACATAACTATTGATGTTAATTCTGTTGGCGTTCCTTCGTATATTAGTATAGAATCAAATTTAAAACCAGAATATTCATTTGAAAATTTTATTGTTGGAAATTCAAATAAATTTGCCCATGCAACATCTTTAGCAGTAGCTGAAAAACCCGGATTTATGTATAATCCTTTATTTATATATGGACAAAGTGGGTTAGGAAAAACACATTTAATGCATGCAATCGGAAATTATATCTCAAATAATTATAAAAAAAATGTACTTTATGTAACAAGTGAACAATTCGTTAATGATTTTATTGATTTGCATAGAAATAATAAAGAAAATAACTTTTTGGAAGTTAAAAACTTTAAAAACAAGTATCGAAATATCGATGTATTAATGATTGATGATATACAATATTTGCAAATAGCTAACAAAGCACAGCAAGAATTTTTTAATACATTTAATGAATTACATGGAAATAATAAACAAATAATAATATCATCTGATAGATCTCCAGATGATTTAAAATCTTTAGAAGATCGTTTAAAAACAAGGTTTAACTGGGGATTAACAATAGACATTTTACCACCGGACTTTGATTTACGAATGGCGATTATTAATAAAAAAATAGAAGGTAATACACTAGCAAGAGACTTTTCCACAGAAGTAAAAGAGCTAATTGCTAGTAATTGTACGAGTGACGTTAGAAAATTAGAAGGTGCTATTACTAGAGTTTTAGCTTATGCTACAATGATGAATGGTTCTAAAATTAATTTAGAATTAGCAACTGAGGCACTAAAAGACTATTTTGTTAAAAGTATTGTATCAAAAAATAAAATAGATCAAGTACAACAATTAGTGTCTAGTCATTATAATATAACGGTTGAGGACATGAAAAGTAAAAAGAGAGTTGCTAAAATTGCTGTTCCTAGACAAATTGCTATGTATATATGTAGAATTTCAATAGGAGAGTCTTTACCAAAAATTGGAATTGAATTTGGTGGAAAAGATCATACAACAGTCATGCATTCTGTGGATAAAATAAAAAAAGAGTTAAAACAAAACACAGAATTACAAAAAATAGTGAATAAAATAATTGATCAAATAAAATAAAAGTGGAAAACTTTACTTATTAACAATTTTATCCACAGGAAAAAAACTAAAAAAGTATTTGTTTTATATAAGTAAACTTCACTTTTCCACTTTTTCCACACTAATAATAAAAACAATATAAAATAATAATTAATATAGGAGGATTTATGAAACTAAAAATTAAACAAAATATTATTATGGAACATTTGAATTATGTAATAAAAGGAATATCGAACAAAAATTTGATACCTATATATAATTGTATAAAATTAGAATTAAAGGATGAAGGTTTATATCTATTAAGCACTGATAGTGATATTGTAATAAAAACTTTTATACCAAAAAAAGATATAGAAGAAGTAATTGAATTAGGAGAAGTTGTTATCTCTGGTAAATATATATATGAAATAATAAGAAAATTATCAGGATTTATAAATATAGAAGAAGTTGTCGATTCAAAATTATTCATATTTACAGATAATTCTAGTTTTAATCTAAACTGTAATCCAGCATCAGATTATCCAGATATCGATTTAGAAGGAACAAAAACACCAATTATCTTAAGAAAAAAAGTATTTAAAACAATTATTTCAGAAATTGCATATGCTGCATCTACTAGAGAAGATAATATATATACTGGAATTAATTTAAAAATTAATCAAGATAATTTAGAATGTATTTCTACTGACTCGCATAGATTAGCATTAAAGAGAATAAAATTAACTGAAACTATAGAAAATAGTATAAATATTATTATTCCTACAAAAAATTTAAATGAACTAATTAAATTATTTAAAGAAGAAGATGGAGAATTAGAACTCCACATCTTTAATAATAAAATTATTTTTAAATTTGATGACATTATTTTTAAAACAAGCTTAATTAACGGAAAATATCCAGATGTATCGAAATTAATTCCAAATGAATTTTCTTTAACTATGACTACTAATCTAAATGATTATTATGATGCCATAGACAGAGCAAGTTTATTAACAAAAGAATCTGAAAAAAACACTATAAAATTTGAAAGTAAAAATAATAAAGTTATTATTTCGTCAACAATACCCGAAATAGGTAGAGTAGAGGAAACTATTGAAGTAAATAAAGATAGAAATGAAGAAATAAAAATTGCATTTAATTCAAAATATATGATAGATGCTCTTAGAGTGTTAGAAAGCGAAAACATTCAATTATTATTTAATGGAGATATAAAACCAATAATTATAAAAACTCCTGATAATGAATCTCTAATTCAATTAATAGTGCCGATAAAAACATATTAAAACTCATTTTTTGAGTTTTTTTTATGCATCGACATAATTTGACAAATTTCTACAATTAAAAAGAGTATAAGAAAAGTGATTTTGAAGGAGGATTTATGAAAAATAAATATGAAATCAACAGCACTACTTGTGCAATAATACCATTAGATGTTAATACATCACAGATAATTGAACACGATGATACTTTCTTAGTAACTCAAAATTCATTAAACATAATAGATGAAAGTTGTAAATATTTTGGTAGTTCTTATGAAGGAAGAAAGGTAGGTACAAAGGCATTAACGGGTATCAATTATAAAACCCCAATTATAATTGAGGAAACAAAAAGCATTATATTTTTTCCGACCTCATCACCAAGATTAAATTTAAGTACTTGGATTAATATTAACTATGTAGAAGAATATAAAAAAAACAAAGAATTTTCTAATATTTTATTAAAAAATGGACAGGTTATTGAACTAAATTTATCTATAGGATCACTAGAAAATCAGATATTAAGAGCAACAAGATTAGAATCGATATTAAGAAAGAGAAAAAACATTGAAAATTAAGCAATTTATGCTTTTTTTTTATTTAAATGCCTTATTTTGTGATATAATTAAATATGTGTATAGGTATATATAATTTTTGATTTATATAACAAAAAGACTGTTATAACGAAGAAGGTGTTTAATGTATTTAAAAAACATTAAAATAAATAATTTTAGAAATTATGAAAGTACAAATCTAAATTTGTCACCAAATATCAATATTATATATGGAAATAATGCTCAAGGAAAAACAAATTTACTGGAAAGCATTTATTTTCTTGCCATTACTAAGTCACATAGGACAACAAATGAATCAAAATTAATTAGAACAGGAGAAGAGACATTATATTTAAAAGGTGATTTAAAAACAAATAAAGGTGATTATTTGTTAGAATTAGGTTTTGATAAAATTAAGAAAAAATTAAAAATCAATAAAAATATTATAACGAAAAAAAATGAATATATAACATATATGAAATTAGTTATCTTCGCACCAGAAGACATGAAATTAGTAAAAGATGGACCAATCGAGCGAAGAAAATTTTTAAATGTCGCTATTAGTCAAGTAAATAGCAATTATTTAATAATTTTAAATGATTATAATAAATTATTAAATATAAGAAATGACTTATTAAGAAAATATCAAAAAGGTGAACAAGTTGATGAATATTACTTCGAAATTATAACGCAACATATGATTAAGCGCGGAAAAAATGTAATAAAAGCAAGAAATATATTTATAGAAAAACTAAATTACCATATAAAAAAAATATATATGGATATTTTTCCTGATAATTTATTAGAGTTAGAATATAAAACTAATATAAAAGATTATGAAAATGATTTAAAAATCAACAAAAATTTAGAAATCAAAAGTGGTAATACCATTATAGGGCCGCATAAAGATGATTTAATCTTTAGTATAAATAATGAAAATATAAAAGTTTATGGTTCACAAGGGCAGCAAAGAGTTGCTGTTTTAGCGTTAAAACTTGCACAATTAAAAATTTATGAAAATTTAATGGATGAAAGTCCAATATTGTTATTAGATGATGTTTTTAGTGAATTAGATGATATTAAAAAAAATAATTTGTTAAAATACTTAAAAAAAGAAACGCAAGTAATAATAACTACAACCGATTTAAAAAATATAGATAATCAAATAATCCAAAAAGCAAAAAAAATACAAATAAACAAAGGAAATATAGAAAATATAGAGGTGGAATAATGGAAGAAAATAAACAACACTATGATGCGTCAGATATACAAGTTTTAGAGGGTTTAGAAGCAGTAAGAAAAAGACCCGGAATGTATATAGGGACTACAAGTGCAAGAGGCTTACATCATTTAGTATGGGAAATAGTAGATAACGCAATAGACGAAGCTTTAGCTGGTTATTGTGATGATATTGAAATAATAATCAATAAGGATAATTCTGTAACAGTAAAAGACGATGGAAGAGGAATTCCAACAGGAATACACGCAAAAACAGGAATTTCAACTGTAGAAACAGTATTTACTGTACTTCATGCCGGTGGTAAATTCGGTGGAGGCGGATATAAAGTCTCAGGTGGATTACATGGTGTAGGAGCTTCTGTAGTAAATGCACTAAGTGAATGGGTTGAGGTTAAAGTATATCAAAATCAAAAAGTTCATTATATAAAATTTGCGGATGGTGGAAAAACATTAAAACCAATGGAAATAATAGCTGAATGTGCCGAAAATAGAACTGGAACAACAGTAACTTTTAAACCAGACCCTAATATTTTTAAAGAAACACATGTGTTTGATTATGAAATATTAAAAGCAAGAACAAAAGAATTAGCGTTTTTAAATAAAGGTCTTAGAATTATTTTAGTAGATGAAAGAGAAGCTGAATTAAAAAAAGAAGAATTTTATTATGAAGGTGGAATAAGCGCATATGTTGAAATGCTTAATCAAAATAAGACGGTAATTCACGAACAAGTTGTCTATTTAGAAGGAGAAAAAGATAACATTTCTCTTGAAATAGCAATGCAATATAATTCAGGATATGCACAAAATATCTATTCTTTTACAAATAATATTAATACACACGAAGGTGGAACACATGAGGATGGAGTTAAATTAGCGTTAACTCGTATAATAAATACATATGGTAAAAAGAACAATATAATAAAAGATAAAGATGAAAGTTTATCAGGTGATGATGTAAGAGAAGGATTAACAATGATCGTTTCTTGTAAACATCCAGATCCACAATTTGAAGGACAAACCAAAACAAAATTAGGTAATGGCGAAGTAAGAAAAATAGCTTCAGACATTGTAAGTGAAGGCTTGGAACGCTTTTTATTAGAAAACCCTACAACTGCCAAAATAATTGTAGAAAAAGCAATGACTGCCGCAAGAGCAAGAGTTGCTGCAAAAAGAGCTAGAGAACTAATTAGAAAAAAAACAGATTCAGATTTTACAACAGATTGGGGTAAATTAGCAAAATGTTCGTCAAGAAATCCAGAAGAATGTGAATTATTCATAGTCGAAGGTGATTCAGCAGCAGGAGCAGCAAAAGGTGGTAGAGACGCCGCAACACAAGCAATACTACCGCTTAGAGGTAAAATATTAAACGTAGAAAAATCAAGATTAGACAAAATACTAGCAAATGCAGAAATTAGAAGTTTAATAACAGCATTAGGTACTGGAATCGGAGATGATTTCAATGTTGATAACTGTAGATATCATAAAATAATCATCATGACAGACGCTGATGTAGATGGTTCACACATCAGAACATTGCTTTTAACACTATTTTACCGCTTTTTTAAGCCGGTTATTACTAAAGGATATGTATATGCTGCCCAACCACCTTTATTTAAGGTTACACACGGGAAAACAATTATGCATTTCTTAACAGAAGAAGAAAAAGATGAATATTTAGAAAAATTACCATCTAATGTTAAGCCACTTGTAGCTCGTATGAAAGGGCTTGGAGAGATGGATAAAGAAGAATTAAGTGAAACAACAATGCATATTGAAAATAGAATATTAAGAAAAATAACAATAGAAGACGCAATGTTAGCAGATGAAATATTTGATATTTTAATGGGAGAAGCAGTTGAGCCAAGAAGAAATTTTATAGAAGAAAATGCGTTAAATGTAGATAATTTGGATATATAGGAGGAAACAATGGATAGATTAGAATTAATAAATATAGAAAAAGAAGTAAAAGATTCATTTTTACAATATTCAATGAGTGTTATTGTTTCCAGAGCATTGCCTGATTTAAGAGATGGATTGAAGCCAGTTCATAGAAGAATATTATATGCAATGTATGAAGATAAATATACTCCAGATAAACAATATGTTAAAAGTGCCAAAACAGTAGGTAATGTAATGGGTAAATACCATCCTCATGGAGATTCAGCTATCTACGATTCGATGGTTAGAATGGCACAAGACTTTAGCTACAGACACACGTTAGTAGATGGACATGGAAACTTTGGGTTTATAGACGGATCGACAGCAGCTGCGTCAAGATATACTGAGTCAAGATTATCTAAAATTTCAATGGAAATGCTTAGAGATATAGATAAAAAAACTATTGATATGGTAGCTAATTATGATGCATCAGAAGAAGAACCAACAGTATTACCAAGTAGATACCCAAATATACTAGTAAATGGAACAACAGGAATAGCGGTTGGAATGGCAACTAACATACCACCTCACAATTTAGGAGAAGTAATAGATGCATGCGCAGCTTATATAGATAATCATGATATTGATTTAGATGGTTTATTAGAGCATATAAAAGGTCCGGATTTTCCTACCGGAGGATCAATTCTTGGTAATTCAGGAATAAGAAAAGCATATGAAACAGGAAAAGGTTCAATAGTTATAAGAGGAAAAGTAGACATTGTAGAGAAAAATGGAAAAACCCAAATTGTTATAACAGAAGTACCTTATCAAACTAATACATCAAACTTACAATTAAGAATAGCAGAGCTAGTAAGAGACAAAGTGTTAACTGGAATTGCTGATTTAAGAGATGAAACATCATTAAAAAATGGATTTAAATTGGTAGTTGAAATAAAAAAGGAAGCAAATGCTTCAGTTATTTTAAATAATTTATATAAACACACTCAATTACAAACATCTTATGGAATAAATCTATTAATGTTACATAATGGAAGACCTCATACATTTGGCTTACAAGAAATCATAAAACATTATATAGACTTTCAAAAGGAAATTATTTTTAGAAGAACTAGACATAATTTAAACAAAGCAGAAGAACGTTTCCATATTTTATCCGGGTTAAAAATAGCGCTTGATCATATTGATGAAGTAATTAAAATCATTAGAGAATCAAAAACAGACTCTATTGCAAGAGAAGAATTAATTTCTAGATTTTCATTAGATAAAATACAAGCAGAATCAATACTAGAAATGAAATTAAGAAGATTAACTGGTCTAGAAAAAGATAAAATAATAAACGAATTAGAACAATTATCTATATTAATAGCTGATTTAAAAGATATTTTATCAAGTGAAGATAGAGTTTATCAAATAATAAAAGAAGAAATGTTAGAAATCAAAAGAAAATTTTCAAATGATAGAAGAACAATAATTGATATGACAGCGATTGAATTTATCGAAGATGAGTCACTAATACCTGTTGAAAATATCATGATAACACTTACAAATAAAGGTTATATTAAGAGAATCACAACAGAAACATATAGAACACAAAACAGAGGTGGAGTTGGAGTTAAAGGAATGGCTACAAATGAAGAAGATTTTGTAGAAAAAATGATAACAATGACAACACATGATTACATTTTATTCTTCTCTAATAAAGGAAGAGTATATAGAATAAAAGGATATGAAGTTCCTTTATATAGTAGACAAGCAAAAGGATTGCCAATTATTAATTTATTACCATTAGAACCAGAAGAAACAATAACTTCTATGTTAATGGTAGAAAACAAAGACCAATCTCCATATATTGTGTTTTGTACACAAAATGGTTTAGTCAAAAGAACAGAGTTAAAAGAATTTGACAGAATTAGGACATCAGGAAAAATAGCGATAACTTTAAAAGAAGATGATAGCTTAATTGGTGTTAAGAAGACAAACGGTGATAACGAAATATTAATTGCATCATCAAATGGTAGAATGATTCGCTTCAACGAAAAAGAAATCAGAGTAATGGGAAGAACTGCATCTGGAGTAAAAGGAATTGATATTGATAGTGGCAAATGTGTTGGAATGGAAGTTACTTCTGAAAATAATGAAGTTTTGGTAATTACTGAGAACGGATTTGGTAAAAAAACAGATATAGAACAATATAGAAAAACACATAGAGGCAGCAAAGGAGTTAAAGCTCTTAATGTCACAGAAAAAAATGGTAATATAGTAACATTTAAAATTGTTTCAGGGAATGAAGATCTTATGATAATGACTAATAATGGAATAATCATAAGGGTTTCTCTTGAACAAGTATCTTCTACAGGAAGAGTTGCACAAGGAGTGAAAATAATTAATCTTAAAGATAACCAAAAGGTTAGTACTATAGCTTTAGTTGAAAAAGCGACTATAGAAGAAGAAATAATTACAGAAATTTAATAAAACAAGTAAGTTAAATATTTCCCGGGAAATATTTAACTTTTTTATTTTTTTAAATAATACACTAATATACTTGAATAAAAACTTAATGGAACATGAAAATATGGTGTAAAAAGCATATAAATTTAAAAACAAGGCCAATATTTAGTGTCGTTTTTTAATTTTTAATAGAAAAAGAAATTGTTAATAATAAAATCATGTAAGGTTTCACGTGAAACTTTACAAAAGAATTAGGGAAGATTATTTTAATAAAATTATTAATCAACGACTACAGATACAAAAAACAGTGTAAAATAGACATTAATTACCAAAAAACACACTATTTTTAATCAAAACCAATAAAACATAAATAAATTCAATATAAATCAATAAAAAATTTTACGATAAATATTTTTGAAGAATTAATCAAGGATGTTTTGACTAGAACAACAATTAATGAATATTAATACAAAAACAGTTGGTAATTGTTATAAATAACTTTGTTTCTAACTAAATTTGATAAAAAAATGAGAATGTCGACAATGAAATTATGCAAAGTTTCACGTGAAACATTCTAAAAAAATTAGATGAACTTGTTTTAATTGAAACAAAATTCAATAAATATCGAGAAAAAACAAAGAAAAACAGATGGTAATTGTTATAATTAGTTTATATTTGACTTAAATTAACAAAAAAATAAGTTGTTTGGATACAACTTATTTTAATTTTTGTCATTAAACGCAACGTAAAAATAATGAACTTTTAAAAACAATAATATTTATTAAAGTTTTTTTATTTTTTATAAAAAAGAACCTGCTGACAACAAAATTATGCAAAGTTTCACGTGGAACATTCTAAAAAATTAATTGAACTTATTTTGATTAAAATAAAAAATAATGAGTATTGAAACAAAAAACAATAAAAAACAGATGATAATTGTCTTATTATTAACTTAAATTGACGAAAAAACAAAATAATAAGCAAAAAAATAAATTATTTGAATATAACGGTTTTGATTTTATTATTAAGTACGATGGAAATACAAAGAACTTTTAAATAACAATAATCTTTGGTGCCTTTTTTTAAAATTTTTGATAAAAAAATCCTGTTAAAAATAAAATTATGCAAAGTTTCGCGTAAAACGTTCAAAAAATCAATAAAAATAGACAATAATTATTATGAATTTATCTTTTTTTAACTAAAATTAATATATTTTTTGAAATAATGATTAAAAAACGCAAAAATCAAATTTAAATTAAACTTGAATTTATTCCCACTATTATATTTAAAAAGTAATACTTGCAAAAAAATGATAATTAAGGTATATTTATTATGCGCAACATTAATGTTTGAACCAGGTCAGAATTGAAAAATAGCAGCCTTAAAAACCTCTTGGTGTGTGTGCTTTTTTTATTGAGGTGAAAAAATGTGTGAAAAATATATGAAAATAGCATTAAAAGAAGCAAAAAAAGCATACAAAAATAAAGAAATACCAATTGGTGCTGTAATTATAAAGGATAATAAAGTTATTTCTAAAGCACATAATTTAAAAAACAGTAAAAATATAGTAACAAAACACGCTGAAATTATAGCTATAGAAAAAGCTTGTAAAAAATTAAAATCATGGAGATTAATAGATTGTGAATTGTATGTTACTCTGGAACCGTGTATGATGTGTACAGGTGCTATTCATCAATCAAAAATAAAAAAAGTTTATTATTCTCTGGATTCGGAAAAATTTGGATTTTTAAAAAAATTTGGCAAGGTTCCTTATGAAAAAGGAATATTAGAAGAAGAATCATTAAAATTGTTGAATTCATTTTTTTTGAAGAAAAGAATTTAATGATTTTTTTTGTGTAAAAAAACAAAAGTAACCTTATTTATAAAGGTATAATCGTGGTATAATATAAATAGTGAGGTGATCTGTTTGTATCAAGCTTTATATAGAAAATATAGACCGTCAACATTCGACGAAGTTGTAGGACAACAAGTGATAGTTAAAATTTTAACCAATGCTATAAAAAACAATAGAGTTTCACATGCATATTTGTTTACAGGACCTCGCGGGACAGGAAAAACAAGCATCGCTAAAATATTTGCGAAAACAATCAATTGTGAAAAACTAAATGGAGTTAACCCTTGTAATGAATGCTTGAGTTGCATAGAAATAAGTAAAAAGCAAAATAACGATATAATTGAAATAGATGCAGCATCAAACAATGGTGTTGATGAAATCAGAGAATTAAAAAACAAAATATCATTAACCCCAACAATTAGCAAATATAAAATCTATATAATTGATGAAGTTCATATGTTAAGTACAGGAGCATTTAATGCGTTGTTAAAAACTTTGGAAGAACCACCGAAACATGTAATATTTATTTTGGCAACAACGGAGCCACATAAAATACCGTTGACTATTCTTTCAAGGTGTCAGCGATTTGACTTTAAAAAAATAGATGAAGAGAGTCTTATTCAAAGATTAACGCTAGTTGCAAAAGAAGAAAGTTTAAATATTTCGATTGAAGCAATAAAAGAAATAGCTAAAATATGTGACGGTGGAATGAGAGATTCTCTTAGTTTATTAGATAAAGCGAGTTCTTATTGTGATGAAAAAATCGAAGTAAGAGATATTCACGAAATCAATGGAACAATAACAGAAAACGAAATAATAGAATTTATGACAAAAATATTTAAGAATGATAAATTATCAATTTTTGAAAAAATAGATCAATATGATGCTACTGGCAAAGATTTCGTAAAAATAGTTGAAGAAATAGTTGAATATTTAAAAAATATACTATTATATATAGAAATACCTGATTTTTATAATAGTGTAAAAAATACACAAATATATAATGAGTTAATAAAAAATAGTAATCAAACAGAGTTATTATTTATAATAGAAAGCTTTTTAAATTCAATTAACTTAATAAAGAATTCAGACAATCCAAAACTTCAATTAGAATTAGAAATAATAAAAATGTTGGCTATAAAATCTCATTGTCAGAAGAAACAAAGTGGCGTAGAAAAAGTTGGAGTAATAGAAGAACAAATTAAACCAATCAAGAAAGTTGATTATGTTCCAGAAACAAAACAAATTAATCTGGATTTAAAGAACAAACTAGAAAAAATAAAATCGTTACGTATTAATAATGCACTTTCGGAATTTAGCAAAAATGAAACTATAAATGTAAGTAAACATTTAGAAGAACTAACTTCATATATATTAAATAAGGAATTTTCTTATGAAGTTGGGATCATATTGGATTCAATGCTAAAAGCTGCCAGTGCTAAATATTTGGTGTTCATATGTAAAACAGAAGAAGAATCAGATGATTTTAATGAGAATTTATTAAAAATAGAAAAAATAATAGAAATTATATTAAAAAAACAATATAAAGTTATATCCACTTATGAAAATGATTGGGAAATTATAAAGAATCAATTCAATAAAAAAGAAATTATTTATTCTTATAAAGAAGATAATCAGGAAATTGTCGATATTATAAAAGGTAAAGAAGAAAACGAAATTAATAAATATTTTTCGGAAATAATAGAATTTGAATAGAGAGAAGGAAATAAAATGAATATACAAGCTATGATGAAACAGGCACAGAAAATGCAAAAAGATATGATGAGTGCAAAGGAAGAAATAAATAAAACTGTTTTTAAAGAACAAACTTCTTTTTTAACTTTAGAAGCTACAGGAGACAGAAAAGTAACAAGTGTAAAAATAGACACTGATTCCTTAGAAAAAGATGATTTAGAAATGTTAGAAGATATGATTTTAGTAACAGTAAATAAGTTAATGGATAGTATAGAAAAAGAAACAGAAAAAAAATTAGGTAAATATACACAAGGAATGCCAGGTCTTTTCTAATGAGTTATCCAAAGTCGATAATTAATCTAATTGAGTGTTACAAAAAATTACCCGGGGTTGGAGAAAAAACAGCCGAAAGATTAGCTATAGCCACAATGGATTTTGATGATAATTTGATAAATTTATATTTAGAATCAATAAAAGATGTAAAAACAAAAATTGTCAGATGTGAAAAATGTAATCATTTAAGTGAATCAAATATTTGTTCTATTTGTGGTGATAATACAAGAGATAATAGAATCATATGTGTCGTCGAAGAGCCTAAAAATGTCATAATGTTTGAAAAATTAGGGTCATATAGAGGCTTATATCATGTCCTAGATGGATTGATATCTCCAATGGATGGAGTGAATCCAGATGATTTGAAAATTAATTTATTGTTGGAAAGAATAGAAAAAGAAAACATTGAAGAATTAATATTAGCTCTAAAACCAAGTATAGAAGGAGAAACAACCTCTTTATATATACAAAAAATATCAGAAAAACAAAATATAAAAATTTCAAAAATAGCGCATGGTATTCCGATCGGAGCAGATATGGAATATGTCGACCCATTAACTTTAGAAATGGCGCTAGAACAAAGAAAAAATTTAAAAGAATAAATAATACAAGCAAACATAATATTTAATGGTGAAAACATGATAAAAAAAACAGTTAAAATAATTGAAAAGCTAATTATGAGTTTAATAATTTTATATACTTATAATTTGTTAGCTACTCCAATAAATTTAATTATACCAATAAATATAATGTCAATAACAATAATAATGATATGTGGAACAAAGTCATTATTTTCTTTAATAACGATTTTATTACTAGTATATTGAGGTGATTTATGGAAAAATATAAGCAAACACAAAGGACAGCATACAGAATAATAAAGAACACAATAAAAAGCAATAAAATAGGACATGCATATCTGATAGAAAAAAACGGATTTAAAGAAATAGATGATTTTGTTAAATCGTTTATTATAAGTATAATTCAAGAAGAAAATACGGATCAAAAAAAAATAATAAATTCTATTTTAAAAGATGAAAGTCCGGATATATATATTGTTGAAACAGAAGGAAAAAATATAAAAAAAGAACAAATAATCGATTTGCAAATAGAATTTAAAAAAACTCCTTCTCAAATAAAATATAAATTTTATGTTATAAAAGACGTTTCCAAATTAAATGACTCATCAGCCAATAGTTTGTTAAAATTTTTAGAAGAACCAGAAGAAAATATAATAGCAATATTGTTAATAGATGATATATATAAATGTTTAAAAACAATAACATCAAGATGTCAAATAATTTCATTAAAACAAGAAACCGATAATTTAGATGCAAAAAAAATATTAAATATAAAAGAAGAAGATTATGAACAAAAAATGAATTGCGTATTGAATTTCATAAATTTTAATGAAGAATATAAAATGAATTCGATATGTAAGACATCTGAAATTTTAACTGAATTCAAAGATAATATTAACTTGTTTTTGAATATTATAGAACTTTTTTACAAAGAAATATTTAATCTACAAATAAGAAATAAAATAGATTATTTAGAAGATTACGAAAATTCAATAAAAAAACTATCAGAAAAAATACCAAATGAAAAAGTAATTCATAAATTATATATAATTTATGAAGCAAAAACAAAAATTAAATTTAATGCAAATAGTAATCTTTTGTTAGATAAAATGATAATAGATTTTGAAGGGGGTGCGAAATGAAGATAATATCTTTACAATTCAAAGAAAATGGGAAAACATATTATTTTGATCCGGGAAAATTGAATATAAAAAAGAACTTAACTGTAATAGTAAAAACTAATAATGGCTTACAATTTGCAAAATCAACAACCAATATCTTTGAAATAGAAGACAATAAAATAAAACAAGAAATAAAACCAGTACTAAGAATTGCAACTAAAGCAGATTATCAAAAACACTTAAAAAATATAGATGATGCAAACGAAGCATTAATTGTTTGTAAAACATTAATAGAAGAATTAAAATTAAAAATGAATGTTTTAGAAGCAACATATACTTTTGATAGAGATCAGTTAGTATTTAAATTTGTTTCTGAAAATAGAGTAGACTTTAGAGAATTAGCAAAAAAATTAGCTGGAATTTATAGAGTTAGAATAGAATTAAGACAAGTAGGAATAAGAGACAAAGCACGAGAAGTTGGTGGACATGGGATTTGTGGTAGACAATTATGTTGTGCATCATTTTTGAATGAATTTGAATCAGTAACAATAAATATGGCAAAGAATCAAAATATTGCGCTTAACCCAACAAAAATAAACGGTGTTTGTGGTAGATTAATGTGCTGTTTAAAATATGAAAATGATAATTATGTAAGCAATAAAAAGCAATTACCAAAAATTGGACAAACTATAGAGTTGGAAGAAGGAAAAGGAATTGTTAGGGAAGTAAATGTTTTGCAAAGTAAAATTAAAGTGCAATTAGGAAATAAAACTATTATAGAAAAGAAAATATAAAGATGGAAGTTAAAAATTATTTGCTTGGTTATAAAAATTTATATATAATGCAAAATACAGAAATGTTTAATTTTTCTATCGATTCAGTTCTATTACCTAATTTTGCTACAATAACAAAAAAAACAAAAAAAATTTTAGATATAGGTACAGGAAATGCACCTATACCAATCATACTTTCTACTAAAACTAAAGCAAAAATAACCGCCATAGAAATACAAAGAGATGTTTATAAATTAGCAAAAAAATCTCTAGAACTTAACAAATTAGAAGAAAAAATAGAATTATTAAATGAGGATATAATTGATTATGCAAAAGAATGTCCGACAGATACATTCGATTTAATAACGTGTAATCCTCCGTTTTTTAAATTAAATTCTGCTAGCAAATTAAATGATAATGATTATAAAACAATTGCTCGTCATGAAATAAAATTAAATATCTTTCAAGTATGCGAAATAGCAAAAAAATTATTAAAAAATAACGGTTATTTAGCTATAGTTCATAGGAGCGATAGAATGATGGATATAGTAACGGCAATGAGAAGTAATAATATTGAACCTAAAACTATACAGTTTGTTTATCCAAAAAACACTGAAAATTCTAATGCTATTTTAATTGAAGGAATAAAGAATGCAAAACCAGGGCTAAAAATAAAACCACCATTAGTAGTGCATAACGATAATGGTAAATATACAAAAGAAATAGAAAGTTATTTTAAATGAGGTAAATATGTCGCAAAAAAGTTATGATAATACACCAACGTTATATTTAATACCAACACCAATTGGTAATATGCAAGATATAACATTGAGAGCTATAGAAACATTTAAATTCGTTGATGTAGTGTTCACAGAAGATACAAGAGATACAGGATTGCTATTGAACCAACTTGAAATAAAAAAGAAAATGGTTCCTAGTCATAAATTTAATGAAGAAATCAGTAAAAATAAAATGCTAGAATATCTAAAAAACGGACAAAATGTAGGATTAGCTAGTGATAGAGGAACACCAGCGATAAGTGACCCTGGATATATTTTAGTAAAACATGCAATTGATAATGGATTTAATGTTGTATCATTACCGGGTGCAACAGCGCTTATTCCAGCGTTGATTATGTCAGGAATAAATCCACAACCATTTCTATTTTACGGGTTTCTTAACAATAAGGAAGGTAAAAAAACAGAAGAACTTCTTGAATTAAAAAATAATAAATCAACACTTATTTTTTACGAATCACCACATAGAATAGAAAAAACTCTTGAAATTATGCAAAAAAGTTTAGGAAATAGAAACATAAGTATTTCCCGGGAAATATCAAAAAAATACGAAGAAGTTTATAGAGGCACAATAAACCTTGTCAAACAAGAAGTAGAAAATGTTAAGGGTGAGTTAGTAATAGTCGTTGAAGGAAATTTAGAAAAACAAAATTTTGATAATATAACCGTAATTGAGCACGTTAATTTGTTCATAAAAGAAGGAAAAACAAAAAATGATGCTATAAAATTAGTTGCAAAAGAAAGAAATGTTCCAAAAAGTGAAATTTACAACCAATATATTAAATAAAAATAAAGAAAAAATATTTCCCGGGAAATATTTTTGTTGTAAGGAGACGATAAAATGAAATTAATTGTAGGATTGGGAAATCCGGGAAATGAATATAATAGAACGAGACACAACGTAGGATTCGAAATTTTAGATAATTATGCAAAAAAACATAATTTCGAAATAAAAAAAGAAAAATTTAACGGATTATATGAAAATATAGAAATAAATCATGAAAAAATTATATTTTTAAAACCACAAAGTTTTATGAACTTATCAGGAACTGTAGTGAAAAAATATTTAGACTACTTCAAAATAGGAAATGAAGACCTTTTAGTTATTCACGATGATTTAGATATTTCTTTGGGAAATATTAAATTAAAGGAAAAAGGAAGATGTGCTGGACATAATGGCTTAAGAAATATAGAACAATGTATAAATTCACAAGAATTTAAAAGAATAAAAATAGGTATCTCTAGAAATGATAATATAAAATCGCATGTTTTAGGTAAATTTTCGGTGGATGAGCAAAAAAAAATAGATAATATTGTTCCAAAGTTATTTGAAATTATAGATTTATTTAATATTGAAAAATTTGACAATATTATGAATAAATATAATATAAAGAACAATTAGAAAGAAAAAAGTTATGTTTGAAAAAATATTTGAAGAAGAAAAAGCAAAAAACATTATAGGTATAACAGATGAATTAAAGTGTATATATATAAATAAACTATTTAAAAATAACAAATCAAAATTAGTTGTAACAAACACCTTGTATGAAGCTAATAAATTGTATAAATCCATTTCAAATTATCAAAAAAATGTTTACTTATTTCCAATGGATGATTTTTTAACAAGCGAAGCATTAGCAATATCACCTGAATTACTTTATAATAGATTAAATACTATAAAAGAAATATTAGGTAATAAACAAATAATAGTCGTTACTAATTTAATGGGATATTTAAGATATTTACCAAAAAAAGACACATTTGAAAAGTCAAAAATAAAGTTAGAATTAAATCAAACTATAGAACCGAGTACTTTAATAAAGGAATTATTTGATATAGGATATAATAAAGAAATAACTTTAAATAAAACCGGAGACATTGCAATTCGGGGTTTTGTCGTGGATATATTTCCGTCTAATGAACAAAATCCAATTAGAATAGAATTTTTTGGAGATGAAATAACTTCAATTAGAACATTTGACATAAATACTCAGTTAACAATAAAGGAAATTAAAGATATAATAGTCTTTCCAAATGCTGAATATATAAATAGAGAAACTCCAGAAACAAAATATAAAAATATTATTAATAAAGAAGGTAAAAATAATATAACTACGTATTTTAACGAAGTAGAAACAATATATATTAATTTACACGAAATAAAAAACTCATATAAAAATTTATTAGAAGAAATGATTGAATATAAAGAGCAAAATAATGATAAAGATTTTAATTATATGAATTTTTTCGAAGAATTGTATATTGACGCTTATGTTTTAGAAACAAATCATAATATAACAAATGAAATATATTCAAACTACGAATCCAAAACAATCGAACCATTTACAAACAATCTAGAACTGTCAAAACAGAGATTAGTAAAATATTTAACTAAGAATAGAGTTATTATTTGTTTAAGCAACAAATATATAATCAATAATTTAATAGATAAATTTGGAGATATAGCAATATTTACAGATGAAAATAATATAGAAGTGTCTAAAATAAATTTAATCATTAAAAATATAGAAAATGGATTCTATTTAAATAATTTAATGGTAATAAGCGAAAATGAAATATTAAATAAAAAATGCGAAAGAAATAATTACAAATCAAATTTTAAAATAGGATCAAAAATCAAAAATATTTCAAAATTAGAAATAGGTGATTTTATAGTTCATAGTAATCATGGAATTGGAAAATATTTAGGTATAAAGAAGATAAGCAAAAATAATTTAGAAAAAGATTATATTGAATTATTATATAAAAATGATGATAAATTATACATACCTGTTGAAAAAATAGATACAATATTTAAATATTCATCAAAAGAAGGAATGACACCACCTCTAAATAATTTAAATGGAGTTGAATGGCAAAAAACAAAATTAAAAACTAAAAAACGAATAGAAGAAATGACCATGGAATTACTAGATTTATACGCAAAAAGGGAAGCAGCGATAGGGTTTCAATTTTTGAAAGATGATGAAAATCAAGTTTTATTTGAAAGTCAGTTTAGATATAAAGAAACACCGGATCAAAATAGAGTTATAAATGAAATAAAAGAAGACATGCAAAAATCCAGACCAATGGATAGACTACTTTGTGGAGATGTAGGTTATGGAAAAACAGAAGTTGCATTTCGAGCAATAATGAAAGCGATACTCTCAAATAAACAAGCTGCTATACTGTGCCCAACAACAATATTGTCAAAACAACATTTTGATAATGCGATTGAAAGATTCAAAACATTTCCGATAAATATAAGTGTAATAAATCGTTTTTTAAAAACAAAGGAATTAAACAAAGAAATCGATAAAATAAAAGAAGGAAAAGTAGATTTGATAATAGGTACCCATAGAATATTAAGTGATGATATTAAATTTAAAGATTTAGGATTATTAGTTATAGATGAAGAACAAAGATTTGGAGTTAAACACAAAGAAAAGATAAAACAATTAAAAAATAATATAGACGTCTTAACTTTGTCAGCTACTCCAATCCCAAGGACTTTACAAATGTCTATGACAGGAGTAAGAAATTTGTCATTAATTGAAACTCCGCCAGTAAATAAATTACCAATATCAACTTATGTAATGGCAGAGAATAATCAAATAATAAAAGATGCCATTAATAAGGAATTAATAAGAAATGGTCAAGTATTTATTTTATATAATAGAATAGAAGATATTGAAAGCAAAAGACAAGAAATAAAAAATCTAGTTCCAGAAGCTAAAATAGCTATAGCTCATGGAAAACTAACAAAAGAAAAATTAGAAGAAATAATGTTTGAATTTATAAACCATCATTATGATGTATTATTATGTACGACTATTATAGAAACAGGCATAGATATCCCAAGAGCAAATACATTAATTATATATGATGCAGATAGATTTGGTTTATCTCAACTTTATCAAATAAGAGGAAGAGTTGGAAGATCAAATAGAATTGCATACTGTTATTTAATGTATGATAAAAGAAAAATATTATCTGAAATTGCAACGAAAAGATTGAATGTCATAAAAGATTTTACTCAATTAGGAAGTGGATTTGCTATTGCAATGCGTGATATGTCTTTAAGAGGTGCTGGTGATATTTTAGGTCAACAGCAAGCAGGGTTTATTGACTCTATTGGAACTGAATTATTTTTAAAGATGTTAAATGAAGAAATACAGAGACAAAAGGGTATAGAAATAAAAGAAGATGAAAATATATTACCATTAATAGATGTTTCAACAAGTATAAGTGATGATTATGTAATGGAAAGCGAATTAAAAATAGAAATACATAAACTAATTAATCAAATTAACGATAAAGAATCTTTAGAATTTATAAAAGAGCAAATAGAAGATAGATTCGGAAAAATAAGCGATGACATGATAATATATATGCACCAAGAATGGTTTGAAAAATTATCTAAAGATATAAAAATAGAAAAAGTAAGCCAAAATAAGAATAGTGTAGAAATAACACTAAGCATAGAATTAACAAAAAAGATAGATGGGGAAAAACTTTTTATGGATGTTATGGATTTATCTAGGATGTTTAGATTTTCAATGAAATTTAATCGCCTAATTATAACTCTAGACACTATAAAATTAGATAAACATTTTATATATTATTTAATTAATCTAGTAAAGATAATAAAAAATTCAATTAACTAAAAAAAAGGAACCTAAAGAGGTTCTTTTAATCTATTTTATTTTCTAAAATATAAGGAATAACTTGTAATTTTCTTGAAACGACACCGGGCAGAAATGTTCCTTGTTTAATTTCTTTCAAATTAAAACTTTTTTCTAACAATTCTTTAGCAGAATTATTGAATAAGACATAAGAACCATTATTTAAAATATCAGTTATAAATAGGGCAGTAAGAACTTGTTCATTATGGATACTAATAGATTCAATTGTTTTAATAAAGTCTTCTTTGTTCTCTAAAATTTCTTCTGGAACAGTTGTACTAATTTGTCCTATTCCTATTTTCGAATTAAACAATGGGTAAATTTTATAATCTTGGTGTATAATTTCATCTACTGACTTATCTTTTAAAGTGGAACCAGCTTTTATTAATTTGAAACCATATTCTTTATAATCGATGCCAGCTATTTTTGATAATTTTTCTACAGCATCAATATCTAATTTAGTAGTGGTTGGAGATTTTAAAATTAATGTATCAGAAATAATGCCAGATACCATTAATCCCGCTATATTTGATGGTATATTAATGTTATTTTCATTAAATATTTGGAAAATAATAGTGTTGGTAGACCCAACCGGCATATTTCTAAAACTAATAGGCATAGTAGTTGCAATATTACCAATATTATGGTGATCAATTACTTCTAAAATTTCAGCTTCTTCAATTCCTTCTATAGATTGAGAAATAGTATTATGATCAACTAAAATAACTTTCTTTTTATTTATTTCATTTAAATCAGACAACCTTATAATACCATAGCATTTATTTTGCTTATCTATAACAGGATAATAACTGTGTTTTGTTTTGTTTGCCAAAGCAATAAAGTCACTTACATTATCTAAAATATCAACAGTTTTATAATCAAACTTAGATGAAATAGTACTTATTCTATTAGATAAACTTATAATTTTAGAAACCTTTAAAGTTAAAAGCGAAGTTTTTATAATATTTACTTTGTTCTTATAAGCGATTTCTATATGTTTTTCTTTTATTTGCGAATCACCAGTTAGTATTATAAGTTTAACTTTGCTATTAACTGCATATTCTATAATGCTATGTCTATCACCAACAATTAAAATATCATTTTCATCTAAATTGACATTTTCCATAAAAGTTGTACTCTTTAATGAAGCAATTACCAAATTACCTTTAATGTTATTATCAAATTTTAAAACAGAAGTAGCGTTTAAAACATCTTTAATATCATCAAAATTAGTATCTAATTTATCATAATTACCTTCTAATTGATCTTTTGCAATTGATTTCATACTTAGAATTCCATTAAAATTATTATCAACATCAACAACAGGTATTTTGCTCAAATTTTCTTTTTGCATCATTTGATAACCTTTAAAAATAGAAAAATTTTCATTTATAAAATAGTCTTTAACATAATTTACGTCTTTTAATTTAATCTTAACATCGTTTAAAAATTTTGGCTTATCTATTCCAAAATAATCAAGTGCAAAAGTTGATTCATTATTAATGTCACTTATTGCAACTGCTTCAGTATTAAATCCTAGTTTGTTTTTTAGATATGATAAAGCAATTGAAGCACTTATACTATCCGTATCCGGTTTTCTATGTCCAAATATATATGTTTTTTCCAAAAATATCACTCCAATTTCTAAAACATTATAGCATTATTTTAAAAAAAAACAAAAAAACTTTTAATAAAGTTTCTTTTTTTTAAATTTTGATTCAAATAATTCTTTCAATTCACTGCAGTAATTAACTTTTTTTCTAGCTTTTTGAAGATCAG
Organism: Mycoplasmatota bacterium; assembly: GCA_044432805.1. GTDB lineage: Bacteria > Bacillota_I > Bacilli_A > RF39 > UBA660 > CAYJEO01. The sequence goes on from JAWXUI010000003.1 coordinate 84,414, forward strand.
TGGAATATTTAAAATATATTTTATCAAAAGTAGAAACAGAAGCTAGTTTATTATTATGATATGCTTCATCACCTCTATAAAGTATGTTATTCATTCTTGCTTCTAAAGTTTCAATAGAAGATGTAGCTGCACTAATACTTCTGTCAAGCATTTCGATATTAACTAAAAGTTCTTCCTCGCTATATTCATCCAAACTTTGCTCAATCAAAGCTTCGTTATTGTTTGTTTTTACATATAACAAACTCATTTTTTTAGTTATTTGTTCTAATTCAACACTAGAAATTGTAGGTTTATATTTTTCTTTAGAAAGTTCATCAATCATCAAAAATAATTGAACTTGTTTATTTATAATTTCAGCCAAATCCATGTCGCAACTCCTTTAAAATATATAATATAATATATATTTAAATAAGTAAAGTATATATTTTTATAAAATGATAAAACTAAAAAAGAAAAAGGAGTAATATTATGGGAACAGGAATAGTAAGAAGAGTAGATGAACTAGGTAGAATCGTGATACCAAAAGAAATTAGAAAATCATTTAGAATAAAAGATGGTGAAACAGTAGAAATAAGTATAAATGACGAAGGAATTATATTAAAGAAACATTCTTTTTTAAACAAAATAAATGACATAGCATCTTATTTAGTGTGCTCTATATATAATAATGTAAAACAAACAATAATAATAACGGACTTAAATAAAGTAATAGCATCTTCAAAAAATGTTAAAAATGATTATTTAAATAAAGAAATAAGTAATGAATTATTTAATATTATAAATAATAGAAAAGATATCTTAAATAATTATAATGAAAAAATAAAAATAATTAATGAAAAAATACAAATCAACTATTATATTAGACCATTAATAGTAAATGGGGATGTTGTTGGATCGATTATATTATTTGATGATAATTTTATAAAAGAAGATACAATAAAAATTGTAACAATAGCGAATGACTTTTTAGAAAAATATCTTGAAATATAAAGATAAATATGATATATTAGTTTCATAAAAATTTTGAAAGAAAGAAATATATTATTCTTTTTAAAGAGAGTTTGTGAATGCTGAAAACAAATAAAAGAAAATATATTAAATGGTTCTGGAATCGCTTAATCTAATAGGTTAAGACGTTTAATGCCCGTTAAGCATTTAAGGTGCATATTGCATAAATTAAGGTGGTACCACGTATTACACGTCCTTATCTGGAGGTGTTTTTATATGCAAATAAAGGAGAATTTTATGAAAAAATTTTATTTATCAACAGCAATTGCTTATACTTCTTCAAAACCTCATATTGGAAATACATATGAAATAGTATTGGCAGACGCTATAGCAAGGTTTAAAAGATTAGAAGGATATGATGTTTACTTTCAAACCGGAACAGATGAACACGGAGAAAAAATAGAGCAAAAAGCAAAAGAAAACAATGTATTAACACAAGAATACGTTGATGAAATTGCACTGGAAGTAAGAAGAATTTGGGATGTTATGAACACAAGTTATGATAAATTTGTAAGAACAACAAATCCAAGTCACAAGGAAACTGTTTCTAAAATATTTAAAAAACTTTATGATCAAGGAGATATTTATAAAGGATATTATGAGGGTCATTATTGTACTCCATGTGAATCTTTTTTCACAGAATCACAATTAGTAGACGGAAAATGTCCTGATTGTCATAGAGAAGTAATAACAAATAAAGAAGAAGCTTATTTTTTGAAATTATCTAATTATGCAAAATGGTTAGAAGAATATATAGAAGCAAACCCAAAATTTATTCAACCTGAAAGCAGAAAAAATGAAATAGTAAATAATTTTATAAAACCAGGATTACAAGATTTATGTGTTAGTCGTACATCTTTTAAATGGGGTGTTCCAGTTAGTTTTGATGAAAAACACGTAGTATATGTATGGATCGATGCACTTAGCAACTACATTACATTTTTAGGTTATACACCAGAAGAACAAACAGAAACATTTAAACAATATTGGCCATGTGATGTTCATATAATAGGAAAAGATATATTAAGATTCCATACTATTTATTGGCCTGTTATACTAAAAGCATTAGATTTAGAAATGCCAAAACAAATATTTGGACACCCATGGGTTATGTTTGATAACGATAAAATGAGTAAATCAAAAGGAAATGTTTGTTTTGCTGATGAATTGGTAAATTTATTTGGAGTAGATGCAATAAGATATTATTTTTTACACGAAATTCCTTTTGCGCAAGATGGTAATTTTACGTTAGAATTATTAATAGAAAGAATCAACTCTGATTTAGCAAATGTTTTAGGAAATTTAGTAAACAGAACAATATCTATGTCGCAAAAATATTTTGATGGAGTAGTATTGAATCCTAAAGTGTATGAAGATATAGATTTTGAATTAATAGATTTAGTAAAAGATACAAAAGAAAAAGCAATTAATTATATGAATGAATATAAAGTTACTGATGCACTTGATTCAATCTTCGATATTTTTAGAAGATGTAACAAATATATTGATGAAACAACACCTTGGATTTTGGCAAAAGAAGAGAGCAAAAAAGATAGATTAGCGACAGTTTTATACAATTTATTAGAAAGCATAAGACAAGGAGCTGTACTTTTAAGCCCATTCTTACCAGATACGTCACAAAAAATATTTCATCAACTAAACACTCAAAATATGTCAATGGATTCATTAGAAGATTTTGATGGTTTAGATTTAGAAATAAAATTAAACAATCCAGTACCGTTATTCATAAGAATAGATAAAGAAGAAAGATTAAAAGAACTAGGAAACTAGTTTTTTTGTAAATTAGTGTAAAATGTCGAATTTAAATGCACTGTTTTTATTGAATTATAAAAGGAATAAGTATATATTTAGTTTAGAGCGTGTTAAAAAGGGGTATTAAATGCTAAAATCCGAAAATAGGGTGTTGTTGGTAATAGTTGTAACTGCAAGTTGTTTATTAATGATTTCTGCTTTATTCTATACTTTGGAGTATATTGATTTGCTATATTTTTTAACTACGATATTTTTAATTATCAAATATTTAATGATTAAAAACTAAAAAAAGGTTATAATGTGTTATAATCTTTTTTAGGTGATTACATGTACATAGATACTCATTGTCATATTAGCAAAAAAGAATATGATGTAAAATTATTAGCAAAAGAATTAAAAGAAAATATTATATTTATTTCTGGAAGTGATAAAGAATCTAATCTAGAAGTATTAGACTTATCAAGTGAATATAAAAATTTTCGTGGATTAATAGGTTACCATCCTCTTGATGTAGATAATTTAGAGGATAAAGATTTAGAAATATTGGAGCAACAAATAATAAATAATAAGATTATTGGAATCGGAGAAATAGGATTAGATTATTATTACAGAAAAGATAACAAAGAAAAACAAATTTATTTTTTCAAAAAACAAATAGAACTTGCAAGAAAATATAATCTACCAATAGTGGTTCACATTAGAGAAAGTATACAAGATGCATATGATATATTAAAAGAAGAAAAAAATTTAAAAATTGTGGTGCACATGTTTAGTGGAAGTGTTGAAATGGCCAATAATTTTATTAAATTAGGCGCAAAACTCGGTGTTGGAGGCGTAGTTACATTTAAAAATTCAAAAAACATAAAATTAATAGTAGAAAATATAGATTTAAAATACATATTACTAGAGACAGACTGTCCATATATTTCACCAGAACCGTTTAGGGGACAACTAAATACACCATTGAACATACCTATAATTGCAGAAAAAATCGCTGAATTAAAACAAGTTACAAAAGAAGAAGTTTTCTTAGTGACGACGCAAAATGCAATCGAGCAATTTGACTTAAAAGACATTTTATGATATTATTTTAATACATTTGAGGTGAAATAAATGAATTTTTATTTACTGGATTTAATTGGTAAATGGATAAAGTTAGCGGCAATAAGTTTTCTGTCGATATTTAACTTTTATAGTTATCAAGAAGTCCAAATTAATAACGAAAATATAACCAGCTCATCAACTATAGGTCAAGTTGTATACTACGAAACTGAATATATATATAATAGTAGTCTACCAACAGGAACTACCAATGTAGTAACATTAGGTCAAAACGGATATTACGTCACAAAAGAAGACGGAACATTACAAGAATTAGAAGCAACCATAAATGAAGTTTTAGAAGTTGGAGCTGGATCAATTGGAGAATATACTGGATCTTTAACAAATTATGGACCGGACTGTTATGGATGTAGTGCCGTAGGAAATGTTGCTTGCTTTACTAAAGAAGGGCAAAACTTAAGTTTATATAACCAAATATATTATGACGATTATCAATATGGAATGGTTAGAATACTGGCAGCAGACCTCTCTCAATTTCCATGTGGGACTATTGTTTTAGTTTCTAGAGGAACAGAAATGTTTTATGGTGTTGTATTGGATACAGGTAGTGCCATGAGAAATGCATGGGATGAAGGATATGTATTAATGGATTTAGCGCATTTTTCTTCATATGATGCAATATATAATAATACAATAAACGGAAGCGGTGTGAGCTTTGAAGTCGTAAGATGGGGATGGTAAATTCCCTTTTATGTTGTAAAAAAAGAAAGAGTGATTAAATGAACTATTCTCCTAGAAAAATGAAGGAAAATTTAGAAAATAATAATTTTAAGTTCAAAAAAAACTTCGGCCAAAACTTTATAATAGATGAAAATATAGTAAATAGCATTGTTAATAAGGCACAAATAAAAGAAAATTCATTGGTTATTGAAATCGGTCCTGGTGCAGGCTCTTTAACTGGTAAATTATGTCAAGTTGCTAAATATGTTTTGTGCTATGAAATAGATGAAAGTATAGAAAACATATTAAATGAAAATTTAAATTGTTATAATAATTATGAAGTTATCTTTGATGATTTCTTAAAGAGAAATGTTGAGGAAGATTTAAAAAAATATAACTACGATAACTTATATGTAGTTGCTAATTTACCTTATTATATTACAACGCCAATAGTTGTGAAACTTGTAGAAGAAAATATTGATGTGTCTAAAATAGTGGTAATGGTGCAAAAAGAAGTTGGAGATAGATTTAAGGCTGTTCCAGGGACAAAAGATTATTCTTCGCTTTCTGTGTTCTTAAGTTATTATTTTAAAACTAGTAAATTACTAGATGTATCTAGAAATGTTTTCATACCTAAACCGAATGTTGATAGCATAGTAGTTGCATTAGAGAAAAAAATGGAATTAAAACACCTAGAAAATAAAGAATTGTTCTTTAAATTAGTAAAAGATAGTTTTACACAAAAAAGAAAAACATTAAGAAACAATTTAAAAGATTATGATTTAGAAAATATTAAGTTAACATTAGAAAAATACAACTTAGATCTTAGTGTAAGGGCAGAGCAATTATCGTTAGATATTTTTATTGAAATTTCAAACAATTTATCTAAATAATAAATGATTATAAAAGTATTGTTATTTATAAATAAAAGTGCTATAATCTTAAACGAGTATTTATTTACTCCTTGCTTAAAAGATTTAAGCCAAAGACCATAAGGAGGTGTAGAAAATGACAAAATATGAAATCATGTTTATCGTTAAACCAACATTATCAGAAGAAGAAACAGCTACAGTAGCTAAAAACTTCGAAAACACAATAAATAATAACGGTTCTAAATTATTAGAAGTAACAGACATGGGTCAAAAAGAATTAGCTTACGAAATCAAAAAATTTAAAAGTGGACATTATTTTTTAATGACATTAGAATCTTCTGATGATAAAGCAATTAAAGAATTTGATCGTTTAGCTTTAATTAGTCAAGATGTAATTCGTCATCTAATAACAAAATTAGAAGACTAGAAGTAGGTGCTAATATGAATAAAGTTATGTTAATAGGTAGGATAACTACAAAACCAGAATTAAGATATACAAGTTCTAATTTACCGTTTACAAGATTTTCTGTAGCGATTAATAGAACATTTTCAAATCAACAAGGCCAAAGAGAAACTGACTTCATCAATGTAGTTGTTTGGAGAAAACAAGCAGAAAATGTTTGTAATTTCTTAAACAAAGGAAGTCAAGTAGCTATAGAAGGTCGATTACAAAGCGGAAGTTATGACGACAAAGATGGTAAAAAAGTTTATACATTAGATGTTCAAGCTGATAATGTTCAATTTTTGGAATCTAAATCACAAAGTCAAACAAGAGATAGTAACCCAAGTCCATATGATTATCAAAATAATCAAGGATATCAAAGTAATAATGTAAATGTGGATAATGACCCATTTGCTGATTTCGGTGATAGTGTTGCAATTGATGACAACTTCCTAGATTAAAGGAGGAAAAAATAATGGCTGAATTTTATAAAAAAAGAAAAAAAATCTGTCAAATGTGTGCAGGTAAAGATGTAGATTATAAAAACACTGAAGTAATAAAAAAATATGTAAGTGCTGATAAAGGTAAAATTTTACCAAGAAGAGTTACAGGTGCTTGTGCAAAACACCAAAGACATATTGCTGGTGAAGTTAAAAAAGCTAGATTTATGGCTTTAATACCATTCGTAAAATAAAGACTATATAGTCTTTTTTTTTTATTAATAAAAACACTTTTAAAAGTATGTTTAATTTGCTATAATTTAACAAAGAGGGTGTCTCATGGCGGAGTATATAATAAAAGAGAAAAACGGAGAAAAGATAACTGTAAGAGATTTACAGTTGGAAATTTTAACAATCATGGATGAAGTTGACAGAGTATGCCGCAAAAATAAAATCAAATATGCGCTACATGCGGGGTCGTCCTTAGGAATAGTGAATTACAAGGGTTTTATCCCATGGGATGATGATATAGATGTAATAGTGAACAAAGATGATTATCATAAATTTATAAAAGCATTAAAAAAGGATTTAAAAAAAGATTTTGTTTTTCAGTGTTATGAAACAAATAAAAAATATAATGTTTTAATTCCTAATATGAAAATAAGAAAGAAAAACACCTTTATAACGGAATCAAATACTTTCTTAAAAAATAGATGTAATGATTCAAATGGAATATTTGTCGATGTTATATGGTATGGAAATGTTAGTGAAAATGAAGCGACAAATCAAATAAATAGGCTATGGATGAAATTTTTAATGCCGCTCGTAGTATTTTTGGACAATTTACACATCGATTTTAAACCATTGAAAAATTATATAGTAAGATACGGAGAAAGATTTTCTGATAAAAACAAAGATAGTAAGTATTGTTCTCAAACAATTAGTATTCCTTGGGAAAAATTATTTAATTATCCGAAATTTTTAAAAGAAGATATTTATCCTTTTAAAGAATACGATTTTGAAGGAAGAAAATATTATTCGTATAATAATATTCCTAAAGTAATGAAAGAGTGGTATGGAGAAAAATCAGTTTGTCAATTGATAGACGGTAAATATATAGATGTTTATCCTGAAAATAAAAGAGTTCCAAAACATACCGCTGACATAAATTTAAAAAATGGATATCATAAAATCGATTACAAAGATATTGCTATGAAAATGTTTGGCTATTTAAGTTTGTTAATGTTTGTTATAACTTTTGTATTAATGAATGATGCAAGCTTGCCATTTTGTGGTTTAGGAATTATATTTTTGGGAATATCAATTTTGTTATATAACAATAGATTTTAGAAAATTGCAAAAGCAATTTTTTTATTTACAAAAAAATGAAAAAACTATTGCAATTCGACTTTAAATAAGGTATAATTTTGAATGTGTGACATGCGAAGATGTGTAAGGTTGTCGACACGCCAGGTTAAGTTGTTAATAAATTTAATTTGAAAGTCGGGTTTTTACGCGGAGCAAGTCTATACAAAGATATAGACGAAAGGAGATACAATTATGTCAAATACGAAAGTTCGCATTAAATTAAAAGCTTTTGAACACAAAAGTCTTGATAATGCATGTGCAAAAATTGTTGAAACTGTAAAAAGAGCTGGTGGAGAAATTAGTGGACCAATTCCATTACCAACAGAAGTTGAAAAAGTAACAATTTTAAGAGCTGTTCACAAATATAAAGATTCACGTGAACAATTTGAAAAAAGAACACACAAAAGATTAATTGATATCATTAATCCTACTAACGAAACAATCGAAGCGCTTAAACGCATTGATATTCCAAGTGGTGTTGATATTCAAATCAAATTATAGGAGGAAATATGAAAAAAGGAATCTTAGGTCGCAAAGTTGGAATGACTCAAGTTTTTGCTGGAACTAAACTAGTACCTGTTACTGTTATTTCAGTTGAACCAAATGTTGTAACACAAATTAAAACGATCGAAAACGATGGTTATGAAGCTATTCAATTAGGTTTTCATACCAAAAGAGAAAAAGTAGTAACAAAAGCTTCTATTGGTCATACAAATAAAGCTAATACTACACCTAAGCGCTTCTTTAAAGAATTTAGAGATGTAGATACATCAGCATATTCTTTAGGTCAAGAAGTGAAAGTGGACATTTTTGAATCTGGAGAAGTTGTAGACGTAACTGGTACTACAAAAGGTAAAGGGTTCCAAGGTGTTATTAAACGTCATGGACAATCAAGAGGTCCTATGGGTCACGGGTCGCACTATCATAGAGGTCCTGGTTCAATGGGAACAATGAAACCAATGCGTGTATTTAAAGGTAAAAAATTACCAGGTCATATGGGTACTTTAACAGTAACAGTACAAAACTTAGAAGTTGTTGGTGTTGATGTTGAAAACAATGTAATTTTAGTAAAAGGAAACGTTCCGGGTGCAAAAGGTTCATTAGTAGTTGTTAAATCAGCTGTTAAAAATCCAAACACTGTGAACGCTGCATATGAATTAGTGTCATACAAAAAAGAAGAAGCTCAAGTAGAAGCAACAGAAACAAATGTTGAAGAAACTGTAGAAGCGGCTAACTAGGAGGTAAATATAATGGGTAAACAAACTGTATTAGATTTAACTGGTAAAAAAGTTAGCGATATCACTTTAAATAAAAAACTTTGGGCAATAGAACCAAATGACGCTGTATTATATGACGCAATAAGATTAACTAGAAATGCACAAAGACAAGGTACACATGACACATTAACAAGAGATGAAGTACGTGGTGGAGGAAGAAAACCATGGAAACAAAAAGGAACTGGACGTGCTAGAGCAGGTTCAATAAGAGCACCACATTGGCGTTCTGGTGGAGTTATTTTTGGACCACATCCAAGAAGCTACGCAAAACAAATGAATAGAAAAGAAAGAAGATTAGCTCTTCAATCAGCTTTATCTTATAAAGCACTTGAAAACGAATTAATCATTATTGACAATTTCAATTTAGAAACTTCAAAAACAAAAGAAGTTAAAAATATATTAAATAATTTAGGAGTTGACAACAAAGTTACACTAATAGTTGTTGACGAACTTACAGAGAACATGATATTGGCTACACGTAATTTAAGTAACATTATTTTACAAGTTGCAAATGAAATAAACGTTTTAGATATCGTTGCTGCTAACAAAATGATTGTTACAACAAACGCTATTAAAACAATTGAGGAGGTGCTTATCTAATGATGAGTAACTATAGAGACGTTATTAAAGCACCAATTATAACTGAAAAAAGTGCTGATTTAGCGCAAAACCATAACACTATAACTTTTAGTGTTGATGTAAAAGCAAATAAAACACAAATTAAACAAGCTGTTGAAAAAATCTTTAATGTAAAAGTTGAAAGTGTAAATACAATAAACGTAAAACCTAAGAAAAAAAGAGTTGGACGTTATGTTGGTAAAACTGCGAAAGTTAAAAAAGCTATCGTAAAATTAGCAGAAGGAAGTTCAATAGAACTTAACTAAGGAGGGAAACTATGGCTATAAAAACATATAAAGCAATGACAAATGGTACTCGTGGGATGTCAACATTAATAAATGATGAAATCACAAGTACAACTCCTGAAAAATCACTTCTTGTAACATTAAAGAAAAAAGGTGGACGTAATAACCAAGGTAAAATAACAGTTAGACACCGTGGTGGTGGAGCAAAAAGAAAATACCGTATCATTGATTACAATAGAACAAAAGATGGTGTGGCAGGGAATGTTGCTACTATCGAATACGATCCAAACAGAACAGCAAATATCGCTTTAATTAAATATACTGACGGAACTAAAACTTATATATTAGCTCCAAAAGGTTTAAAAGTTGGGCAAAAAATAGAAAGTGGAGATAAAGCTGACATAATTGTTGGTAACAATCTTCCATTAATTAACATTCCTGAAGGTACAGTTGTTCACAACGTGGAATTAATTCCAGGACGTGGTGGTAAAATGGCTCGTAGCGCAGGTTCTAGTGTACAAATATTAGGACGTGAAGGAAACCATACATTATTAAGACTTACTAGTGGTGAAGTTCGTAAAGTATTAAGTGCTTGTCGTGCAACTATTGGTGAAGTTGGAAATGCAGATCATGAATTAGTTAGTATTGGTAAAGCTGGTCGTAAAAGACACATGGGTATTAAACCAACAGTTCGTGGTTCTGTTATGAACCCTAATGACCATCCACATGGTGGAGGAGAAGGTCGCGCTCCAATCGGACGTAAAGGGCCAGTTACTCCTTGGGGTAAACCAGCATTAGGATATAAGACACGTAGCAAGAAAAAATCTTCAAATAAATTAATTGTACGTCGTCGTAAAACTAAATAGTGAAAGGAAGATTTAAAAATGGCTAGAAGTTTAAAAAAAGGACCTTATGTTGCAGATCATTTAATGAAAAAAGTAGAAAAGGTTAACAAAGCTGAAAAAAAAGAAGTTATTAAAACTTGGTCTCGCCGTTCAACAATTTTCCCTAATTTTATAGGATTAACATTTGCAGTACATAACGGGAAAGAATTTATTCCTGTTTATGTTACTGAAGATATGGTTGGTCATAAATTAGGTGAATTTGTTCCAACACGTAAATTTGGTGGACATGGTGACGACAAAAAAGGTAAATAAGTGATTACCAGGAAGGAGGACTAAAATGGAAGCAAAAGCGATAGCAAAAACAGTAAGAGTTGCGCCTCGTAAAGCCCGTTTAGTTATAGATTTAATTCGTTCAAAAGATGTTGTTGAAGCGGATAAAATATTAGCAAATATCAATAAAGAATCTGCTAGATTAATTCGTAAAGTATTAACATCTGCTGTAGCGAATGCTGAAAACAACTTAAATTTAGATAAAACTAAATTAATAGTTAAAGAAGCATATATTAATGAAGGTCAAACAATGAAAAGAATGAAATTTGGTTCTCGTGGACACGTAGATCCAATTAAAAAAAGAACAAGTCATATAACTGTAATAGTTAGTGAATCAAAATAAGTGAGGAGGAGTACTAATGGGTCAAAAAGTTAGTCCAGTCGGTCTTAGAATGGGAATCAATAAAACTTGGGAATCTAAATGGTTTGCAGAAAATAAAGATTTTGCTAAATTTTTAAATAACGATGTTCAAATCCGTAAATTTTTAACAAAAAAATTAAAAGATGCATCAGTTTCAAGTATTATTATTGAAAGAAATCCTAAGAAGACTGAAGTAATTATCAATACAGCAAAACCAGGTGTAGTAATTGGACATGGTGGAGATGAAATTGAAAAATTAAAAAAACAATTATCGAAATTAGTAAATGAAGATGTACAAATTTCTATTATGGAAATCAAAACTCCAGATTTAGATGCAGCGCTAGTAGCTGAAAACATTGCACATCAAATAGAAAACCGTGTTTCATTTAGAATTGCACAAAAAAGAGCAATTAGAAACACAATGAAAGCAGGAGCAAAAGGAATTAAAACTTTAGTATCTGGACGTCTTGGTGGAGCTGATATAGCTCGTGGCGAAGGATATACAGAAGGAACAATTCCACTTCATACTTTAAGAGCAGATATAGATTATGCTCACAAAGAAGCTGATACAACTTATGGTAAAATCGGTGTTAAAGTATGGATTTATAAAGGAGAAATCCTTCCTGAGAAAACAAACAAGGGAGGTAATGTAGATGGCCGTAATTCCAAAAAGAACTAAGTACCGTAGACCACACCGTTTATCTTATGAAGGTAAATCAAGAGGTAATACTGAACTTCATTTCGGTGAATATGGGTTAATGGCTATGGAAGGTGCTTATATTACACAACAACAAATAGAAGCAGCTCGTGTAGCTATGACACGTTATATGAAACGTGGAGGAAAAGTATGGATTAATATTTTCCCACATCTTTCATTAACAAAAATTCCTTTAGAAACTCGTATGGGTAAAGGTAAAGGTCAACCTGAAGTTTGGGTTGCTGTTGTAAAACAAGAAAAAATTATGTTTGAAATAGCTGGTGTATCTGAAGAAATAGCACGTGAAGCATTACGTTTAGCTATGCACAAATTACCAATCAAATGTAAATTTGTAAAAAAAGAAAGTGGTGAAGCTAGTGAAAAATAATGAATTAAGAAAATTAAGTACAGAAGAATTACTAGCCAAAATCGAAGAATATAAAGAAGAACTATTTAACTTAAGATTTAGTGCAGCAACAGGTTCGTTAGAAAAACCAGCGCGTATTAATGAATTAAGAAAATTAGTGGCACGTATGAAAACAATCATTCGTGAAAAAGAATTAGAGAAGTAGGAGGAAACTATGGAAAATAAAAATCGTGAATTTGTTGGTCGTGTAGTAAGCGACAAAAATGAAAAAACTATTACAGTATTAGTGGAATCTTATACAAAAGATTCTTTATATCACAAACGTGTTAAAAGCTCAAAAAAATATACTGCTCATGACGAAAAAAACGAAGCTAAAATTGGAGATGTAGTGCGTATTGTAGAAACAAGACCATTATCAAAAATGAAAAGATATCGCTTAGTTGAAATCGTAGAAAAAGCAATTATCTTATAATTGTACTCGAAAAAGGAGGATTAAAAAATGGTTCAACAACAATCTATGTTAAAAGTTGCTGATAATTCAGGTGCTCGTGAACTTATGGTTATACGTGTTCTTGGTGGAAGCAAAGTAAAAACAGGAAACATTGGGGACATAGTCGTAGGGACTGTCAAAAAATCACTTCCAAACGGAACAGTAACTTCTGGTAAAGTAGTTAAAGCTGTTATCGTAAGAAGTAAACAAGGTCTAAAAAGAGAAGATGGAACATATATCAAATTTGATGATAATGCTTGCGTTATTATTAAAGATGATAAAAGTCCAGTCGGAACTCGTGTATTTGGACCAGTGGCGCGTGAATTACGTGACCGTGAATATATGAAAATTGTATCACTTGCTAAAGAAGTGCTATAATCGAAAGGATGTTAAAACATGAACTTTAAAAATGGAGATAAAGTAGTTGTTATAGCAGGTAAAGATAAAGGGAAAAGTGGAAACATAACTAAAGTTTTAAGAGAAGAAAACAAAGTTATCGTAAGTGGAATTAACGTTGTTACAAAACACGTTAAACCAACAGGTAATCAACCAGGACAAAAAGTAACAGTTGATTCACCTATCCATGCTTCAAACGTAATGATTGAAGATCCAAAAACAAAAAAACCTACTAGAATAGGACATACTACAGATAAAGCAGGAAAAAAAGTTAGAGTAACTAAAAAATCTAACGAAATCTTGAAATAAGAAAGAAGGAGGGATATTATGAACCGCCTAAAAGTGAAATATAATAATGAAATCGCACCAAGTTTAAAAGAAAAATTTTCTTACAAAGGTACGATGGAAATACCAAAACTAGATAAAATAGTTATAAACATTGGTGTAGGTGATGCTACTAATAATTCTAAATTAATTGATGCTGCAATAGCAGATTTAGAAATTATTACAGGGCAAAAAGCTGTTCCAACTAAAGCAAAAAAAGCGATTGCTGGATTTAAATTAAGAGAAGGTCAAGCTATCGGTTGTAAAGTTACATTACGTGGAGAAAAAATGTACAACTTTTTAGATAAATTAATTAGTGTAACATTACCACGTGTAAGAGACTTTAGAGGAATATCTCCTAGATCATTTGATGGTAGAGGAAATTATACTTTGGGATTAACAGAACAATTAATATTTTCAGAAATTGAATACGATAACGTAGTAAAAGTTCGTGGAATGGATATTGTTTTTGTTACAACTGCTAAAACTAATGAAGAAGCTTATAGCTTATTAAAAGGTTTTGGTATGCCATTTAAGAAATAGGAGGATACTATGGCTAAAACAAGCATGAAAGTAAAAGCTAGTCGTAAACCTAAATTTAAAGTACGTGAGTATACTCGTTGTCAAAGATGTGGTAGACCACACGCAGTACTTAAAAAATATGGAATTTGCCGTATTTGCTTTAGAGAATTAGCTTACAAAGGACAAATACCAGGAATGAAGAAATCAAGCTGGTAGTGAAGGGAGGATATATATGAACGTTACAGATCCAATTGCAGATATGCTTACAAGAATTCGTAATGCAAATCAAATGCGATATAAAGAAGTTGAAGTACCCGCTTCAAAACTTAAACTAGAAGTAGCTAGAATATTAAAAGAACAAGGATTCGTTAGTGATTACAAAATTACTAAAGGAACTGTTAATGATACAATTGTATTGAATTTAAAATACAGTGAGAAAAAAGAACGTGTAATAACTGGATTAAAGAGAATATCAAAACCAGGATTACGTGTTTATGTTAAAGCAACAGAAGTACCAAAAGTATTAAATGGACTTGGAATTGCAATTATTTCAACATCGAAAGGTGTTATGACAGATAAAGAAGCAAGAGCTAATTCACTTGGTGGAGAAGTTTTAGCTTATGTTTGGTAGAGAGTGAGGATTTTAAATGAGTCGTATAGGTAATAGAATAATTACAATACCATCAAATGTTACTGTAACAGTAGATGGTACTACGGTTTTGGTTAAAGGTCCAAAAGGAGAACTTTCTACTGAAATCAATAAAAATATAACTGTAGTTATCACAGAAAACGAATTAAAATTAGAAAGAAAAAATGATAATTTTAAAAAGTTTCATGGAACTGCAAACGCTAATATTACTAACATGATAGTTGGTGTTACTGAAGGTTTTGAAAAAAAACTAGAAGCAGTAGGTGTAGGATACCGTTTTACTATTAAAGGAAATACTTTAGTAGTAGCAGCAGGTTATTCACATCCAGTTGAAATGGAAGTTCCAACTGGAATTGCTATTGAATCGCCAAGTAATACAGAATTAACAATCAAAGGTTGTGACAAATGTCAAGTTGGTCAATTTGCAGCTGAAGTTAGAGAAATTAGAAGACCAGAACCTTATAAAGGTAAAGGTATTCGTTATGCTGGTGAAGTTATTATCCGTAAAGTTGGTAAAAAAGCTGGTAAATAATTAAAGTAAAGGAGAATGGATATGATTAAAAAAGTATCTCGTAATGAAACACGTCTTGCAAGACACGCTCGTGTAAGAAACAAAATATCTGGAACTACATCAGTACCAAGATTAAACGTGTTTAGATCAAACAAAAACATTTTTGCTCAAATTATCGATGATGAAAATGCAGTTACTTTAGTTAGTGCCTCTTCAATTGATAAAGATTTAAAAATTGAAAACGGTAGTAATATCGAAGCAGCTAAAAAAGTTGGAGAATTACTTGCTAAAAGAGCAAAAGAAGCAAAAATAAATAAAGTTACATTTGATAGAGGTGGTTACCTTTATCATGGACGTGTTAAAGCATTAGCAGAAGTAGCACGCGAAAATGGACTAGAATTCTAAGAGGAGGGTAATTATGGAAAAAACAAGAAGAGAACCACGCCCAAAATTGTTTGAAGAAGAAGTTATCAATATTGGTAGAGTTACAAAAGTTAACAAAGGTGGTCGTACTTTCCGTTTTTCTGCTACAGTTGCTGTAGGAGACAGAAAAGGGCAAGTAGGAATTGGAACTGGTAAAGCAAACGAAGTACCAGATGCAATTAAAAAAGCCGTTCAAGCTGCTACTAAAAATGTAGTAAGAGTTTCTGTAGTTGATGGAACAATCCCACATGAAGCAATAGGTGTACAAGGAGCTAGTAAAGTATTACTTAAACCTGCATCAGCTGGTACTGGAGTTAAAGCCGGTGGACCAGTTAGATCAGTTTTAGAACTTGCTGGTGTTAAAAACATCTTATCAAAATCACTTGGTTCAAGTACAAAAGTTAATATGGCAAACGCAACATTAGAAGCGTTAAAATCTCAAAAAACAATCGAACAAGTAGCACAACTACGTGGTATGAAAGTTGAGGATTTAGTATAATATGAAATTACATACATTAAGCCCAAATGAAGGGGCAACAAAAACAAGAAAAAGAGTTGGTCGTGGAACAGGTTCTGGACTAGGTAAAACTAGTGGACGTGGACAAGACGGACAAAAATCAAGAAGTGGTTATAGCCACAAACCTGGATTTGAAGGTGGGCAATTACCTTTATATCGTAGATTACCAAAACGTGGATTTTCTAACGCTAAATTTAAAACTAAATATGCAGTAATTAACTTAAGTGATTTAAATAAATTTGAAGATGGAGCTGTAGTAACTCCTGAATTGTTAAAAAACATGGGAATGTTAAAAAATCAACTAGATGGTGTTAAAGTATTAGGATATGGTACTTTAGAAAAAAAATTAACTGTAAGTGCTAATAAATTTTCTGCACTTGCAAAAGAAGAAATAGAAAAATTAGGTGGAAAAGTAGAGGTGATCTAATATGTTTGCGCAAATTAAGCAAATATTTAATCCCAAAAATAGAGATTTGTTAAACAAAATCCTATATACATTTGCAGCCTTATTCATATTTAAATTAGGTACTTCAATTGTTGTGCCTGGTTATGATCAAAGTGGTATCAATAGTTTAGGATTTCTTGAACTAATAAATATTATGGGTGGTGGAGCACTAGAGCAATTTTCAATATTTGCGCTAGGAGTAATGCCATATATAACAGCTTCAATTATTATGCAACTAATTCAAATGCTAGAGGTTATTCCTTATTTGACTGAACTTTCAAAACAAGGAGCAACAGGTAGAAATAAATTAAATTCAATAACTAGATGTGTTGGTATAGGTTTAGCGTTTATACAGGGGTATATGATTTCATTTACATTTGTTCCAAACGGAGACCCAATACAACTACTTCAATTTTCATTAGTGCTTACAGCAGGAACTGCTTTCCTACTTTGGTTAGGAGATCAAATTACTGCAAAAGGCATCGGAAATGGTATATCATTAATAATTATGGCTGGAATTATTTCAACACTACCAAGCATGTTTGTAAGTGCTTATGATAGCATCGTAAACGGTTTGAGTAGTTCACAATTTATGGGAATATTATCTTTTATACTATTTGTAGTAGCTTATATAGCGATTGTAATTGGAATTATTTTTGAAGAAACTGCTGAAAGAAGAATCCAAGTACAATATGCAAATAAAACAACTGGAACAGTTGGTGGAAATAAAAGTTATATACCATTTAAATTAAACTCCGCAGGAGTTGTACCTGTAATATTTTCATCAGCACTTATAAGTATTCCAAGTGTTATAGCTGAATTTATAAATAGTGAAGGATTAGCTACTTTTGTAACTAACTGGATTAATTATACAAGCGTAACTGGATTTATACTTTATGTGTTATTAATTGTAGGATTTGCATATTTCTATGCATTTATGCAATTAAAACCTCATGATATAGCTGAAAATTTACAAAAAAATGGTGGGTTTATTCCTGGGGTAAGACCTGGAGATGCCACTGAAAAGCATATAACTGATATAATCTCAAGACTTACTTTAGTAGGTGCTATATTCATAGCGATACTTGCTGGAATACCAGTTATCTTCGGAACAATTACCGGACTTAATTCAATAACACTAGGTGGTACTGGATTATTGATCGTAGTAGGTGTTGCCCTAGAAACTTATCGTCAAATTCAAAGTGAATTAACGACAAGAGAATATGCAAAAGGAAGAAGACGAAGAGCTTAATGAGAGGAATTATATTAATTTCTCCAACAGCCGGAGGCAAAGGTACTTTATCTTCTACTTTAAAAGAAAAATACAATATACCACATATTTCGATAGGAAATTTGCTAAGAGATGAAATTTCTAGTAAATCAACTATAGGTAATGGAATAAATGAAATTATTGGTAAAGGTTTATTAGTAAGTGATGAAATAATTTTCAAACTTATAGAAAATCGTTTATCAAATGATGACTGTAAGAAAGGTTATATTCTAGATGGTTTTCCAAGAACGATAGACCAAGCAATATTTTATGACGATTTATTAAAAAAATTAAATTTACAAAAAAATATAATTTTTGTATTAGATGTTAAAAAAGAAATATTACAAAAAAGAATATTAGGACGAGTATCTTGTCCCAACTGTGATGCAGTCTATAATGAATTGATTGAGGAATCAAATCCTAAAGTAAGCGGAATATGTGATAGATGTCAAACAAAATTATTCAAACGGAATGATGATAATTTAGAATCTTTTGAAACAAAGTTAAATATTTACTACGAGGAATCAAGTAAAATTTTAAAACATTATAAAGAAGATTTTGTTGTCATACGTTCTTTAGATTCTAAAGAAATATTAAACGAAGTTAGTATTATTTTAGAAAGGGTGAACTAGTATGATAAATATTAAATCACCAAGAGAAATTAATTTGCTAGAAATTGCTGGAGAAATAACTGGAGATACACATAATTTTTTAAAAAGTTATATAAAACCAGGTGTTAGTACAGAAGAACTAGACAAATTAGCTTATGACTACATAATAAGTCGTGAGTGTACTCCTTCATTTAAAGGATATGGAGGATTTCCTGGATCAATATGTGCATCAGTTAATGATGAAGTTGTTCATGGAATTCCTTCTAAACGTATTCTTAAAAAAGGAGATATAATATCTATTGACATTGGTGTTTGTTATAAAGGATATCATGGAGATTCAGCTTGGACTTATAAAGTTGGAACTGTATCAAAAGAAAAAGAGTATCTTTTAGAACATACTAAAAATTCTCTATTTGAAGGTCTTTCAAAAGTAAAAGAAGGAAATAAAATAGGTGATATAGGCGATGCAATAGAACAATATGCTAATAAATATAAATTAGGTATTGTAAAAGAACTAGTTGGACATGGAGTTGGTTCAAAACTTCATGAAGAACCAGATATTCCAAATTATGGAAAAAAGAACACCGGGCCTCTCTTAAAAGAAGGTATGGTTTTAGCAATTGAACCAATGTTAAATTTAGGAACTGCAAATGTTTGCATATTAGATGATGATTGGACAATTGTAACAGAAGATGGAAGTCCGTCAGCGCATTTTGAACATACCGTTCTAGTGCAAAAAGATGGATATAAAATTTTAACAAAGAGGTGATATTATGGCTAAAGACAATACAATCGAAGTAGATGGAAAAGTATTAGAAATAATACCGGGTGGACAATTCAAGGTAGAACTTGAAAATAAACATACTGTAATAGCTCACGTTTCTGGTAAAATGCGTATGAATCACATTCGTATCTTACCAGGTGATACAGTAACTATAGAACTGTCAACATATGACTTAACACGTGGGCGAATAACCTATAGAAAGTAGGAGGGAATTTTATGAAAATAAAACCATCAGTTAAACCAATGTGCGATAAATGCAAAATTATTAGACGTAAAGGGAAAGTATATGTAATTTGTACAAACCCAAAACATAAACAAAGACAAGGTTAATAGGAGGTGTTTTAATGGCACGTATTAAAGGTGTAGATATACCAAACAATAAAAGAATCGAAATAGCACTTACTTATATTTATGGTATTGGAAGAAGTCTTTCAAACAAAATCTTAAGTGATGCAAAAGTTAATGTTAATAAAAAAGCAAGTGATTTAACAAATGATGAATTAACTGCAATTCGTGATGTAATTAATAATTACACTACAGAAGGTGATTTACGTCGTGAAGTTAACATGAATATCAAAACAAAAATGGAAATTAACTGTTACCAAGGAAGTCGTCATAAAAAAGGATTACCAGTAAGAGGTCAAAGAACAAGCAGAAACGCACGTACTCGTAAAGGTAAAGGTAAAACTGTAGCAAATAAGAAAAAATAATCGTAATTAAAGGAGGTTATATATATGGCTTATAAACCAAGAAAACGTAAAGTTAAAAAGAATATACCTGTAGGTAAAGCTTTTATTCATTCAACTTTTAACAACACTATCGTTACTTTAACAGATAACGAAGGAAATGTATTAAGTTGGGCATCAGCAGGAACTTTAGGATTTAAAGGAAGTAAAAAATCAACTCCATTTGCAGCTGGTATGTCAGCTGAAGCAGCTGGTAAAGCCGCTTATGATATGGGAATGAGAAAAGTAGAAGTATCAGTTAAAGGATTAGGTTCTGGTAGAGAAACAGCAATTCGTTCATTACAAACTGCTGGTTTAGAAATAACTACAATTACAGATGTAACACCAATACCACATAACGGATGCCGTCCACCAAAACGTCCTCGCGGATAAAGAAAAGGAGTGTTAATATGCTAAATTTTGAAAAACCAATATACAAAATTACTGACTACAAAGAAAGTAATAGTTTTGGGAAATTTGAATTAGAACCTTTAGAAAGAGGTTTTGGAACAACAATTGGAAACGCATTAAGAAGAGTTATGTTGTCTAGCATGCCTGGAAGCGCTATTATAGCTGTTAAAATCGAAGGTGCAATGCATGAATTTCAAACTTTAGAAGGTGTTGTGGAAGATGTAACAACAATTATATTAAATTTAAAAAATGTAGTTGTTAAAAATCATTCTGAAGAAATGCAAACTGTTAAATTAGTGGTAAAAGAAGAGAGAGTTGTAACATCAGCTGATATTCAAGGGAATGCAGATGTTGAAATAATCAACCCAGACCAAGTAATAGCTACTCTTGCAAAAGGTGGAAAACTTGAAATGGAACTATTAATTGCAAACGGAAGAGGATATGTTCCTTCTAATGAAAATAAAAAATTATTAGAAAAAACAAAAATTGGATTTATTCCAATTGATGCAATTTATTCACCAATAGAAAGAGTTAGTTACGACGTAGAAAGTGCTCGTGTTGGACAAGATGCAAACTACGATAAACTAGTAATGAACATTCATACAAAAGGATCAATTAAACCAGAAGAAGCAATGGCTTTAAGTTCTAAAATTTTAATTGAACACTTAAATATCATTACTAATATAAGTGATATAGCAGATGCAACAGGTGTAATGAATGCAAAACAAGAAGACTCTAAAACAAAAAGATTAGAAACTTCTATTGAAGAATTAGATTTCTCAGTAAGAGCATATAACTGTTTAAAAAGAGCTTCAATTAATACTCTAGGTGACTTAACAGAAAAATCAGAATTAGAAATGATGAAAATTCGTAATTTAGGAAAGAAATCTTTAAAAGAAGTAATTGAAAAAATTAAAGATATGGGACTTAAATTTAGAGAAGAAGATTAATAGACGAGGAGGATATTATGTATAGAAAATTAGGACGTACTTCTAAACACAGAAGAAGTATGCTAGCTAACTTAACTAAAGACCTAATCATGCACGAAAGTATTCAAACAACAGACACAAGAGCAAAAGAAGTTCGTAAATTTGTTGACAAAATGATTACTTACGGTAAAAAAGGTGATTTAGTATCAAGAAGAAAAGCATTAGCTTATCTTATGAATGATAAAGAAGCTGTTAAAAAAGTATTTGACGTTTTAGCGCCTAAATACGCTAATAGAAACGGTGGATATACAAGAATTTTAAAATTAACTGAACGCAGAGGAGACGACGCACTAATAGTTATTTTAGAACTAGTTGAAGGAGATGCTGCATAAGCATCTTTTTTTATGTTATAATTTTTATAAGGAAGTGATAATATGAAAGCACTAATAACAGGAGCAAGCAGCGGAATTGGATTAAGTATAGCAAAAGAGTTATATAATCAAGGACATGAAGTTATATTAGTTTCTAAAAACAAAAAAAGACTAGAAATAGCAAAAAATTCAATTAATGAAAATATAAAAATTATAGCGCTTGATTTATCAAAAAAAGAAAATTGTTATGAATTGTACGAAAAAGTAAAAAATGAAAAAATAGAAATACTAATAAATAATGCGGGATTCGGATTACATGGCTTTTTTGATAATACAAATTTAGAAGAAGATCTAGAAATGATAGATTTAAATATAGCAAGTGTTCATATTTTGACAAAACTGTTCTTAAAAGATTTTAAGAAAAATGATAATGGATATATATTAAATGTAGCTAGTTCAGCTGGTTTATCAATTGGTGGACCACTAATGAGTACTTATTATGCAACAAAAAGTTATGTAGTTAATCTAACAAATGCAATTAACTACGAATTAAAGAAGAAAAAAAGTAAAGTTTATATAGGTTCTCTTTGCCCTGGAGGCGTTGATACAAACTTTAATAAAAAATTAAATATTAAATTTTCACTTAAGGCTCAAACAAGTGAATTTGTAGCGAAACAAGCAATTAAAAAAATGTTTAAAAAAAAGATGATAATAATACCTGGATATTTTACTTTTTTATCAGCAAGTATTTCTAAAATATTACCAACAAAGTTAATTCTTAAAATAACGTATATAATTCAACTAAAGAAGATTAAATAAGAAACCTTGTAAATCAATAAATTTTATAATATAATAAATATATTTGGAAGTGATAAAATGTACGAAATTGAAATTAGTAACTTAAAATTCAAATATGAAAAATATATATTTGATAATTTATCATTAAATATTAAAAAGGGTAAGTGGACTACTATAGTCGGTTCTAATGGAAGTGGAAAAAGCACACTTGCAAGGATTTTAGTTGGATTACTAGAAACAGAAGAAGGAATAATAAAGGTTAATAAATATATTTTAGATAAAAGCACAAAAAAGCAAATAAGAGGAATGATTGGTTTTGTTTTTAATAATCCTGATGATCAATTCGTAAGTGATACAGTAATAGAAGAATTAACGTTTTCTTTAAGAAATCAAAATTTTGACGAAGAGTATATAAAATCACAATTAGATATAATGGCAAAAGAGTTTAAATTAGAAGAGTTATTATATAAATCTCCTCATCAGTTATCTGGAGGAGAGAAACAAAGAGTCGCAATAGCTAGCAATCTAATATTTAATCCACAAATATTAATTTTAGATGAAGCATTTGCAATGATTGATCCAATTGAAAAAGAAAAATTAGTAAATTTATTAAAAGTCTTTCAAAAAATAAAGAAAACAACAATTATAAATATAACTCATGATACGGAAGAAATTTTGCTTTCGGATTACGTTGTAATATTAGATAAAGGCGAAATTTTATATAATGGTATTTTAAAACAAATTTATAAAGAAGAAAAAAAACTAAAAAAGGTCGGGATAGAATTACCATTCGTCGTATCTTTATCAAAAAAATTGCAGTACTATGAATTAATAAATAAAATTTATTACAAAGAAAATGAATTAATAGGTGAAATATGGAAATAATTTTTGATAATATATCTGTGATTTATAAAGATATTGAAAAGGAAAAACAAATTTTACAAAATATTGACTTAAAAATAAAATCGGAGAAAATAACTGGTATAATTGGTCCATCTGGAAGTGGAAAAACAACATTAATAGAATTAATAAGTGGTTTAAAAAAAGCAACTAAAGGTAAGATAATTGTTGGTGAAACAACAATAGAACCCAATAAAAAAATATTGAAAATAAATGAATTAAGAAAGAAAATAGGAATAGTATTTCAATTTCCAGAGGAACAAATATTTAATACAACAGTTGAAAAAGAAATAGCATTTAGTTTAAAAAATTTTAACTTTAAAACTAATGTAATTGATAAACAAATAACAAAAGCTCTATTAATGGTAGGACTAGATGATAGCTATAAGAGTAAAGATCCATATACATTAAGCAGTGGAGAAATTAGAAAAGTTGCAATTGCTTCTATTTTAGCATATAACCCAGACGTAATAATTTTTGATGAACCAACCGTTGGGTTAGATAATATAAGTAAATCATATTTGGTAGAAATTATAAAAAAATTAAAAACAAGATATAAGAAAACTATTATTGTAGTAACCCATGATATTGAATTTTTAATAAAAATTGTTGATGATGTAGTAGTGTTAAAAAACGGTAAAATATTAATTAACGGTACAAAAAAGAAAGTTTTTAGTGAAACTAAAAAACTAAAAGACAATGGAATACCAATTCCAAAAGTAATATTATTCAAAGAAATGGTGTTTGATAATAAAAATGTAAAGCTCCCATATAGGGAAGATATAAATGATTTAATAAAGGACATCTATAGATATGCTAAATAATATAAAAATAGGAAAATACTATTATACCAATTCTTTTTTACATAACTTAAATCCTGTTTTAAAAATAATAATATTTTGTATTTTATTCATACTTTCATTTATTTCAAATTTATATATGAATATACCAGTATTTATAATTATATTCATAATAATACTTTTATCAAAAATAAATATCAAAAATTATATAAAAACTATATTATCTTTAAAATTTTTAATATTATCATTATTAATAATAAATATATTCTTTGAAATGGAACTGTTAGAAATAATAAACATAATATTAAAATTAATTAATATCGTTAATATATCAAGTATTTTATTATATACAACAACGATTAATGATATAACAATAGGACTTAACTATTTATTAAAACCATTAAAAAAAATAAAAATAAATATAAATGAACTTATTTTTACAACAACACTAGCAATCAGATTTATACCTAATATAATAGAGCAAACAAACAAGATATTAAAATCACAAGCAAGCAGAGGTGTTGATTATAATAACTCAAATGTAAAAGAAAAAATAACTATCATTAATTCGTTATTTATACCTTCTTTTTATATGTCAATAAAAAAAGCCAATAATTTAGCGGACGCGATGGAAGTAAGACAATATGATTTAGAAAATATTAAAATAAAAAAAGCAAACAAATTTAATAATGTTGAAAAAACAATACTTTTAGTTTTTTTGACTGTTTTTTTACTAGGGGTGATAATATGAGATATTTAATGACAGTAAGCTATGATGGATCGAAATTTTATGGCTATCAAAAGCAACTTGAACTAAAAACTGTACAAGGCGAATTAGAACAAGTGATATCAAAAATAGCAAAAGAAGATGTTTTTGTATCAAGTTCTGGTAGAACGGATCGCGGAGTACATGCGTTAAATCAAATGATTCATTTCGATTTACCAAAAGAAATAAAAAAAACCAAATTACAAAAAGCAATAAATAGTCTTGTTGATAAAAGTATTTATATTAAAAATATAGAAGAAGTGGAAGATGATTTTCACGCAAGATTTAATGTGTTAAAAAAAGAATATGAATATATCATTAATATAGGAGAATATGAACCACTAAGAAAAGAATATGAATATCAATATAATCAACCTTTAAATATAAAACAAATGAAAAAAGCTTTAAAGTATTTTAAGGGGACTCATAATTTTAAATCATTTGCAAAAACAAATGACAAAATAACTAATTATATAAGAACAATATATGGTGTCAAACTAAAAGAAGAAAATGGTAAAATAATTATTAATTTTATTGGTGATGGATTTTTTAGATATCAAGTAAGAAATATGGTTGGGATATTAATAGAAATAGGACAAGGCAAAAAACAGCCTAAATCAATCAAGGAAATTATTTTAAAAGAAAATAGAACATATGCAGGAATTACTGCAAAACCACAAG
Organism: Mycoplasmatota bacterium; assembly: GCA_044432805.1. Lineage (GTDB taxonomy): Bacteria > Bacillota_I > Bacilli_A > RF39 > UBA660 > CAYJEO01. Next base: position 110,162 of record JAWXUI010000003.1, read on the forward strand.
GACTTTACTTAAAAGAAGTATTTTATTAAAATAATATAAAAATCAATAAAAATTCCAATAATTCGTTGACATTACAATGCTTTTTTAGTATAATTTTATCTGGTACATTTTATTAATCTTGTAATAAATTTGTATTGGGAACACAAATTTATTTACGAAGAGGAAGGAAATAAAAAAATGAAAAATAGTTACATACAAAAAAAAGAAGACGTAGTTCGTAACTGGCATGTTATAGACGCTACAGATATTAGCTTAGGACGTTTAGCTTCGAAAGCTGCACACGTATTAAGAGGAAAACACAAACCAACATTTACACCACATGTAGATTGCGGAGATTTTATTATCGTTATTAATGCTGAAAAAGTAAAATTAACTGGTAATAAATTAAACAAAAAGATTTATTATAACCATAGTGGATACACTGGTGGATTAAGAGAAAGAACTGCTAAAGAAATGGTAGAAAAATATCCTAATGAAATGATCGAAAGAGCAATTAAAGGGATGTTACCAAAAGGTAGATTAGGACGCCAAATGTATAAAAAATTATTTGTTTACACTGGAAGTGAGCACCCACATAGTGCACAAAAACCAAGTGTTATGGAAGTTAAATAGGAGGATATTGAATGGCAAAAGTATTTATTGGAACAGGTCGTAGAAAATCATCAATTGCACAAGTAAAAATGACAGCTGGAACAGGTAAAATAACTGTAAACGGAGTTGATGTAAGAGAATTTTTCCCTTATGAAACTAACGTTATGGATTTAAGCCAACCTTTAGTAGCTACAAGCACTGAAGAATCATTTGATATTGAAGCAAAAGTTAACGGTGGAGGATTCACTGGACAAACTGGAGCAATCCGTTTAGGTATCACAAGAGCACTAATCGAATACGATAAAGCAAATGAAGGTCAAGAAACTTCATTCAGAACTATTTTAAAAAGATCTGGATTTGTAACTCGTGACCCAAGAGCTAAAGAACGTAAAAAACCAGGTCTTAAAGCAGCAAGAAGAGCACCACAGTTTTCAAAAAGATAATATATGTTTTAAAGAATGTCCGTTTATACGGGCTTTTTTTTCAATAATAGTTACAGATAATTAATAGAATGTTATAATATAAAAAGAGGTGTATTATGAAAATAAGTAATCAATGGAATGAATATGAATGTATAGATGCTGGAAACGGTGAAAAACTAGAACGTTGGGGTAATGTAATATTACGACGTCCAGAACCACAGGCAATGTGGCCAGCAAATCATGATATAAACTGGAAAAATATTGACGGATTTTATCATCGTTCTGAAAAAGGCGGAGGATATTGGGATTTTAAAAATAAATTAAAAGACTATTGGACAATAAATTATAAAGATTTAACATTTAAAGTAAGCCCTACCAATTTTAAACATACTGGTCTTTTTCCAGAACAAGCGGTTAATTGGGATTTTATGATGGAAAAAATATCAAAACAAAAACGCAATATTAAAGTATTAAATCTTTTTGCATATACTGGAGGAGCAACGATGGCTTGTTCAAAAGCCGGAGCTGCAGAAGTAGTTCATGTAGATGCTGCAAAAGGGATGATTGAATGGGCAAAAGAAAATGCAAAATTATGCGGAGTAGAAAACAATAAAATAAGATTTATAGTTGATGACTGTGTTAAATTTGTCCAAAGAGAAGCAAGAAGAGGAAATAAATACGACGCCATAATAATGGATCCTCCGAGTTACGGAAGAGGACCAAATGGAGAATTATGGAAATTTGAGCAAAATTTAGAAAATTTAATAAATGAATGTATATCTATATTAAGTGACAAACCATTGTTTTTCTTAATAAATGCCTATACTACAGGAATTTCAAGTACAGTTTTGTATAATATATTAACAACAACAATAAAACCTAAATATAACGGTATAGTTGATCATGGTGAAGTAGGACTTCCTATTACAAAAAATGATTTATTATTACCTTGTGGAATATATGGTAAATGGCAAAATGAAGATTAATATAATCTATGAAGATAATCATTTATTGGTAGTAGAAAAACCGATAAATATGCCAGTTCAAGCAGACGAAAGTAAAGATTTAGCATTATTAGACTATTTAAAGGAATATATCAAAGAAAAGTATAATAAGCCAGGAAATGTTTATTTAGGACTTGTCCATAGGTTAGATAGACCAGTTGGCGGTATTATGGTGTTCGCAAAGACTTCCAAAGCCGCTAGTAGATTATCAGAACAAATAAGAAAAAATGAATTTGAAAAAATTTATAATGCAATCATAGTTGGAAAAATAAAAAAAGAAGATGTATTTATTGACAAGCTATTAAAAGATAAAAAAACTAATATGACTAGGGTTAATGAGCAAGGGAAAATAAGTGAGTTATCATATAAGTTAATTGATTATAAGGATGATTTATCATTAGTGAAAATATATTTAAAAACAGGAAGATCTCACCAGATTAGAGTGCAATATTCTTCTAGAAATTATCCTTTATATGGTGACCAAAGATATAATAAAAATGCTATTGTAGGACAACAATTAGCGTTGTTTGCGATGCAATTATCTTTTATGCATCCAACGACTAAGGAACAATTAAAGTTTAATTTAGACTTACCAAAAAAATATCCGTGGAATATATTTAATAATTGAAAAAACATAAGCAAAAACACTATATATTTATAGTGTTTTCTTTATTTCTGTGTTAAAATAGTATTAACTATTTGCAAACGAAAGGGAATAACTATGGTAAATTTTATAGTGGTAGATGATAATAAAAAAATAAATAAAAATGTAATTGAAATCATTGATAAAGTAATGATGAAAAATAAACATTATTATAATATTTCGAGTTATTTTGATTATGATAAAAATTTTAGAAAACAAATGAAAGAAAAGACTTTGCCAAAAGTCTATATTTTAGATTTAGAAACACCAACTAGTTCAGGAATTGATATTGCAAGAGAAATAAGAGAAAAAGATATTGATAGTATAATAATATTTTTAACTGGACACGAAGAGTTGGGATCAATAATACTAAAAAGCGAAATAATGTTCTTAACCTTTATAAGCAAATATGATAAATATGAAGAAAGAATAGAACAAGCAGTAACAAAATCTTTAATTCATTTAAATAAAAGGGAAATTATGAGATTTAATGATAACGGGTCAACGTATACGATACCATTAAAAGATATTTTATATATTACCAGAGATAGCATTGAACGCAAATGCATTTTAAAAACGGAATATGCAGAATTTAAATTATCTAAAAACTTGTCTAGTATGACTACTTTATTAAATGATGATTTTATCCAGACTCACAGAGCTTGTATAGTTAATGTTACTAGAATAAGAAGAATTAAATATCATCAAAAAGAAATAATGTTTGATAATGGTGATACCATTGATTTATTATCTTCTGGATATAGAAAAAATTTATCAAATTGTAAATTATTTTCTAAAAAAGGAGAAAATATAGTATGCAAGTAATAAGTATTTTAATAGTAAGTATATTATCAATTTTTTATAATTATTATTTAAATAGTCGATTACTTGATGATGAAAAAAAGTTAAGTGTAAATAACATTGTATACGCTATTTTTCATGTGTTTTTGATGTCGTTAATATATATGTATGTGTCTAGCATAATAAGAATAGTAATAAGTCTTTTAATTAATATTATATTTAATAAATTATATTTTTCTAAATCGTTTATTAAATCTATTATTTCAGCAATTTTTACATACATAATTATTATGATGGTGGAAATAGTAGTAATCTTTTTCTGGTTCATATTTGACAAATTAATTTTAGCTAGTCTTACTCTCAATATAGAATTAGATTTAATAATGAATTTTATTGTTGTTATTTCTTGTTGTTTAATTATAAATGTTCATCGACTAAAAAATTTGCTAAAAAAAATTATCAATAATATAGAAGTGAAAATTGATAAAGAGTATGTAATGATTATGTTTCTAATATTCGAAACCGTATCATTACTAGGGTTATTTACATATTATAACTATAATCAAACAGTCAATTTAATAATAAATTATTTAATTATAGTTTTTTTTGCGATTATCACATATTTTTTATTTAAAGGTAAGAACGATAACATTGAAATATGTAGTAAGTATAAAATTGCTTCTTATAATTTAAGGGAATATGAAAAATTATTAACCGAGCAAAGAATACTAAATCATGATACAAAAAATGATTTTATTGTATTGAGAGGTATGGTCGAAAAAAATGAAAAACAAGAAATGATTACCGATTATATAACAGAGCTGATTAAGTATAGAATAAAAGATAATCAAGATTTATTGAATCAGACAAGTTGTATTCCTTTGGGTGGCCTACAAGCTATAATATATCAAAAATTATTACTAGCAAAAGAAAAAAAGATAAAAATATTTTTAAATATATCAAAAGAAATAAAGAGAATCAAAACATTAAATTTGAATGTTGAAGAGCTTAGAAGTTTGTGTACAATAATTGGCATTTTTCTTGATAATTCCATAGAAGCAAATGATAATGTGAAAAACAAAGAAATAAATGTGACGATGTTTTTGAAAAATAAAAAAGTTTATATAAAAACATCTAATACATATAGTGGACACAATGTCGATGAATATTCATCAAAAGGTATTGGAAGAGGAAATGGTTTAAAGATAGTTAATAAGTTGCTAGTTGAAAATCAAATGTTTCATAATGAGAAAGAAATCCATGGCTGTGTATTTCAGCAAACATTAATAATTGACATTTAAAAAATCATGCTACTATGGATAGGGGGTTTAAAAGTTGAATATTAATGAATATATATAGGATTGCTCGCTATAATTCAAATGTGACAGTCCTTTTAGTTTACAATATAATTATTTTTAATATTATCGATTAATACTAAATTATAAAAATTTTTATTTAATATCGTTTCTACTCTTTCTTTTGTGTTTGATGACAACTATATATTTTTAGAATGTACTAGAGCTTTTTTAAGATATAAATTTTACCATCTAAAAACCCCATTTCTCATTTCTAAGAAATGGGGTTTAGTTCATGTAGCGGCTTTTATTATTTAATTAAACTTTTTGGAGTTTCTTCTTCGTCAATTATGAAAAAAATACAAGCTTGACTACCAAAGTTAGCTGCTACAGCACCAACATTAGCTAGCATTGAAACTAAAAATTCTACCATTTTTCTACCTCTTTTCTATCTTCTATGTTTAAATAAAATTAAACAACACTATTGATTTGAATATAGGTTTTATAATTATCATA
>JAWXUI010000004.1:0-56011 GCA_044432805.1 Mycoplasmatota bacterium
GAAATAACAGAACTACTTGAACAATACTTAGATGTTAAAAGAGACTTTTCAATTACTAGTTTAGTTCGTTTATTTAGAAGTGTGACTAAAGAATATAGCGAGCAATCATTAAAGGTTAGTATGTCTAATGATGAAATAAAACAAAAAGTCGTTTATGAAAATAACGAATTTAAAAAATATAAATATAAAAAAAGAATAAATAATAAATTAGATATTAAATATTATTCTATTTATGACGGAAAAAAAGGTTTTTCTTTAGTTGGAAGCGAACAAGAGATAAGATGGTATGATTATTCGAAATCGGCTTCATTATTATGTGATTTAGATAAAACAACAACTAGATTAAAAAGAATGAGATTATCTTTAGCTCCTAATTGCTATGCTATGATGCAATATTATAAATCATTTTTTCAAAAAGAACTTAATTTAGAAACTTCAGAACAAGAAGTAACATACATGTTGATGATTCTAAGTGCTAATAATATAAATTTAGAAGATGAAATAGAATTTTATAAAGAAAATAATGATTTTAGATCATTTAGAATTAGACAACTATTATCTCAGTTTAGAGAAAGTCATTATTCATTAAATGATCCTAGATATATACGTATATCTGAAACACAAAAAAAGACAACTGAAAATATAGGTGAAGAAATAATTAACTATATTTCTATTAATAACATTTCATTGAAGGACTTTTGTATTTATTTAGCTGGACAAAATAAAGTAAAAAAATTACAAAAATAATTGACATAATACATTTTATAATGTAACATTATAGATGTGCGATGGAGTAGTACTCAAGAGGCTGAAGAGGCGCCCCTGCTAAGGGTGTAGGTCGGGTAACTGGCGCGGAGGTTCAAATCCTCTCTACTCCGCCATTTATAAAATTAAGACTTGTTAAACATTTGTTTGCAAGTTTTTTTATATAAAATAAAAAGGAGTATAATATGACCTATACAAAAGAAGAAATAAAATTAATTAGAAAAAAAGTAATGGATTTCTATTTATCAGCTATGCCATTTAATTACTTATCTGTAATAGATGTTGAAAGATGCGATAAGATGGATGATAATGAAATCATAGTTGAAGCAATAAAATTAAAAATAATAACAAAAAAACCGTATTAACGGCTTTTTTTATTGATACAATTCTAATCTAAGTAATTCAATATTTTCATTCATTATAGTAATATAAGTATCTTTATTATTTCTTTGTGTTTCAGTTAAATTTGTTAATGTATTAAATTCAGCAATCTCTCCAATACCGTCATCTATTAACGATGCTACCGTATCACTTAAATCTTCATTTTTCTTTGTAAATATATAAGTTACTTCTCCAGAGTTAAGTAAAGTAGTCGCATCATATAATATTTTATCAGTAATGCTATCTTCATCTAGTGATATAACATTAAATCCATATTTTTCTAAATATTTAAATAAATCATCTGATGCAATAATAGTATTTCTACTTGATTCACTAACTAATAATTTTAATTTTGCATCTAAATTAGACATTTCTAATTTTAAAGTTTCATAATTTTCTTCAATTTCATTTTTTAAATAAGTATTTTCAATATATTCGTCAAATCCATTTCTTATATTTTGAGCAATCATTAAGAAATTAGAAGGCTCCAACCATAACTCTTCAACAGAATAATTTATTTCCATACTTTCTCCAACATTAATGATTTTTAGATTTCCATTATAACTAAACATATCAGCAACATAATCTTTTTCTTCACTTAAACCATTAAATATAAATAAAGAAGAACTACTATAATCAGCAATTTGTTTATCTGTAAGTGAATAATCAAATATATTAACGCCATCTGGATAAATACTATAAACATTGCTATGTTCACCATATAACACACTAGTTATATACTCAATAGGGTATGCAGTTGTATATATATCAATATCCTCCATATTATCTCTTTTTAAACATCCCGTAAAAATAAGCGAGCATACTAGTAATAAAATTACCTTTTTCATTTTTTCCTTTCTGGCACAGGATCATATCCGCTTGTACCTAGTGGGTTACACTTTATTATTCTTTTAATTGTTAAATAACTTCCCTTAATACATCCGTATTCATCAATAGCTTGGATTCCATAATTTGAACAAGTTGGAATATGTCTACAATAATTATGAAAGTCACCTGGAATAATTTGATAAAATTTAATTAGTTTTATTAAATATCTTTTCATATTAACACCATACTAATTATACTAAAAAGTATAAAAAAAGTAAAATAAAATGAAAAACCATGAAAAATATAGTATAATGAGTAAGGTGATACAAATGGATTTATTAAATCAACTACAAATAGAAACAGAAAATAAAAAAATTTATGAAAAAGCTGTTACGCATACATCTTATGCAAATGAGAATGATACAGTTAGCTATGAGCGATTAGAATATTTAGGTGATGCTGTTTTAGAATTAATAATGACAGAATACTTATATAAGAATACTGAATTGCCAGAAGGTAAAATGACTAAATTAAGAGCACATTATGTATGTGAAAATGCCCTTTATCAATATTCGTTAAAATTAAAATTAAATGAATATATTTTATTAGGTCATGGTGAAGAAGAAAACGGTGGACGATTGAGAAAAGCAATTGTCGCTGATATATTTGAAGCTGTTATAGGCGCAATGTTTTTAGATAAGGGAATAGACTTTGTTAAAAAGTTTATGTATGATAATATAATTCCTTTAATTGAAAAAAATGAATTAAGTGCATTTGATGATTATAAATCCATTTTACAAGAATTAGTGCAAACTGATAAAAAAAGTTTAAAATATGAAATAATAGATGAAATTGGACCTTCACATAATAAAACATTTAGTGTTATAGTAAAAATAGATGAAGTTGTTTATGGTAAAGGTATGGCACATAGTAAAAAAGAAGCAGAGCAAGAAGCTGCAAAAGATGTATTAAAAAAAGGAATTTTTGAATAGGAGATAAGTTATGGGAAGAGCATATGAAGTAAGAAAAGCAAGTATAATGAAAACAGGGGCAGCGAAAGCGAAATTATATTCGACATACGCAAAAGAGATATATCAAGCTGCTAAATCTAGTACTGATATAGAAGCAAATCCAACTTTAAAAAGATTAGTTGAAAGAGCAAAAAAAGAACAAGTTCCAGGAGATGTTATAAAAAGAGCTATTGATAAAGTAAATAGTGGAGTAGATGAAAATTATAGTCAAGTAACATATGAATTATTTGGACCTCATCAATCTACTTTATTAGTTGATTGTCTAACTGATAATATAAATAGAACAATAAGTTCTGTTCGTACAGTAATAAACAAATGTAATATTAAAATGGGAGCACTTGGAAGTATTAATTACATGTATGATCACGTGTGCATAGTTGGAGTAATGGATTCTATAGATTCAGTTATGGATGTAATGATTGAAAATGATATTGATGTTATTGATATTGATCAAGAAGATGATTTGGTTGTTATAACAGCCGCACCTAATTTACTTTTTGCAATAAAAAACAGTTTGTTAAATTATAAAAAAGACATTGTTTTTGAACTAGATGAAATTACTAAATTGCCAAAAGATAAAATAACTTTAGATGAAATACAAATGGTAGATTTTAACAAATTACTAAATATGTTAGAAGAAATAGAAGATGTTAGCAATGTATATCATAATGTAGAAATTTAAAAACTAATTTGTTAGTTTTTTCTTTTGTATATAACAAAAATATGCTATACTTTAATTAAATGGGATGGTGATTACATGGATTTAGAACAACTCTTTTTAGCAGATACTTTCATAGTAATCAACAATACTATAATTGATAGTAAAAGTGAAGATATTTTAATAAAATTATACCAACCAATCATCGGAGTAAATGCAATAGGTTTATATAAAACACTAATTTCATATTTAGATATCCAACAAATTATGTCAAACGAAAATACTCATCAAGTTTTAGTGCTTTCAACTAAATTAAAATTAGAAAGTATTTTAAAATACAGAAAAATATTAGAAGCAATAGGTCTATTAAAAACTTATTTAAAAAAAGATGCAATTAATAGTTATGTTTATGAATTGCATGCACCGCTATCAGCAAGTGAATTTTTAAAACATCCTATATTAAACGCTATGTTTATAAACAATACTGATCAAAGAGAATATAAAAGAATAGTTAATTATTTTAAACAACCTAAAATGAGTCTAGCTAGTTATAATAATATAAGTGAAAAATTTAATAATATTTTTACTGTAAATCAAGTTTATGAAACTGAAAATATTGAAATAAAGAAAAAGAATACTTTGAATATTGATATAAATTATACTTTGGATATTGTTAGTATATTAAATTTATTTCCAGATGAATTATTAAATAAAAAAACGATAACAAAAGAAACATTAGAATTAATAAACAGACTTTCTTTTTTATACGCCTTTAGTGACTCTTGCTTAGAACAAATAATTAGAAGTTCTTTAACACAAAATAAAACAATAGATAAAAAAAGTTTTGAAACTAATTGTCTTAATTTTTATAAATTTGAAAATAAAGGAAAACTACCAAATGTTATATTTAAAAATCAACCTGAAAATTTAAGAAAAGAAAATAAAAAAGATACTATGGTTGATAAAGTAATTCATACATATGAAGTAACAAGTCCTTATATATTTTTAAAAAGCAAGTTAAAAGGTGCTAAGTTAAGTCAAAATGATTTAGAAATATTAATATATCTTTCTGAGGATATGAAATTAAATGCTGGTGTTATAAATGTTTTAATTGACTATGTCCTTAGGGTTAATAATAATAAGTTAATCAAAAAATTTGTTGGTATGGTTGCAACACAATGGAAATTAAGTGATATTAAAACTGTTGAAGAGGCAATGGAATTGTCTAAAAGGGAAATTAAACAAAAGAAAAAAGTTGTTAAAAAAGAGAAAAAAGAACAACCTGCGTGGTTAGATAAAAAGATAGATGAAAAAAATGATCCTTTAAAACAAAAAGAATTGGAAGATATGTTAAGTAAGTATAGTTAGGAGGTATTTTATGGATATTGAAAAAATGTATGGTGGCAAAATAAAAAAAACTGATTTAAAAAAAGAATATTTAAAATCTCTTGAAGATGAAAATTTTAAAAAATTTGTTAGTAAAATTAATTTGCCAATGGAAGAAATGATGAAATATACTACTAGATTAGAGGAAAGTTGTTGTGAATATTCTAATTGTATGAATTGTACTTCTAAGCTAGATTGTAAAAATAAAATAAGTGGATATGCTCTGTTACCTACTATAAATAATAATCATTTAGTTTTTAATTATAAAGCTTGCAAATTTGAAAAAAAACAAATTAAAGAAGATAATTATAAAAAAAATGTTTTTACGTATGATATGCCTTCTAAAATATTAGATGCAAGTTTAAACAATATTTATAAAAAAGATACTACAAGAATAGAAGTAATAAAATATTTAATTGATTTTTTAGAGCAATATAAGTTAAATAAAAATCCTAAAGGATTATATTTACATGGTAGTTTTGGAAGTGGTAAAAGTTTTTTAATTGCTGCTATTTTTAATGAATTAGCGAAAATAAATTATAAAAGTGCTATTATCTTTTGGCCTGAATATTTATCTAATTTAAAATCTTCGTTTAATAGTGATTTTAAAGAAAAAAACTATTTTAAAGAAAAGTTAGAATATGTAAAAAAAGTTCCTTTGTTATTAATTGATGATATCGGAGCAGAAAATATAACAGCATGGAGCAGGGATGAAATTTTTTGTCCAATTGTTCAATATAGAATGGATAATAATTTACCTACATTTTTCACTTCTAATTTAACATTAGATGAATTAGAAAGTCATATGAGAGGTAATACAAACGAAGTTGTTAAATCTAAAAGAATAATTGAAAGAATTAAACAACTTACTGAAAGTATGGAATTAGTTAGTAAAAATTTGAGAAAATAGATTTACATATATTTACATATTATAAAAATAATGGGTTAAGTATAATTGCTTTTACATATATGATATTATATAATTATATTGTAAGGAGAAAAATATGGGGAATATAAAAAAAATATTATTTATTTTATTGTTATCTACTTTGCCAATCAGTGTAAATGCTGCAAGTGTTGAAGTAAATGACGAAACTGAATTGTATGAAGCGATAAAAGTAACAGAAAATGAGGTCATTTTAAAAGATGATATATCAGCTGATGTAATTATTGAAGAAGATACAAACATTACTATAGACTTAAATGGATTTACATTAACAAATGTTGTAAGTCATACTATCGTGAACAATGGTACATTAACTATAGAAGATAGCAGTACTTTAAAAACAGGTACAGTGGATAATGTAACAAACGCTAAAGCAGCGATTTATAATCAAAATGGTGGAGTTATAACTTTAAATGGTGGAACATACACTCGTAGCTTAGAAAATGGAATTAATACAACAAATAATGGTGGTAATTCATTTTACAATATTGATAACTATAATGGTACAATAACTATAAATGATGGTGTAACTGTATATCAAGATGGTAATTTTTCAAGTATGATTAGAAATAGTGGTAATTATAATGTATCTACTTTCAAAGGAAGTACTTTAATAATTAATGGCGGATCATTTACAGGTGGATTAAATACTGTAAAAAATGATGAACTTGGAGTTTTAACTATAAATGGTGGGGAGTTTACTAATTCAACGCAAGGGACTATTTTAAATTGGTATATAACAACTATAAATGATGGAGTATTTAATAATGAAGGATATTCTGTTTTGATAAATGGTTATTATGAACAAGATAGTTATAAAGGAACAATAATTGTTAATGGTGGAATTTTTAACGGAAGTATAATATTTGATCAAGTAACTAATTATTCTACAGGAACAATTTGGAATATTAATGGTGGAACTTTTAATGCTACAAGCAGTTTGTTCTCAGCTGATGAGTTCCCAACTTTTGTTATAAAAGGTGGAAATTTTGGTTCAACAACAGAAGAAGTAAAAGTTGATACAACTGTAGATGAAATGACAGAAGTAGATGACGAAATAGAAGATGTTGTATTAGACGTTCTACCCGATACTGGAATATTATTATCTTATTATGATATACAAGCAATTATGAATGTTGGTGATAGTGATTATTCTGTATCAGAACTTGACGAGGAAGTAACAATTCAATTGGACTATCCAACTGATTTAGAAGATGTTAGTGAAGGATATGAAAGAACATTTTATCTTGTAAGAGTTCATGAAGGTGTAGCGACACTAATAGAAGGTAGTGTAAATGCAGAAGATAAATTAGAATTTTCTAGTAACCAATTTTCTACTTATGCACTTACATATGTAGATAATTTAATAGAATCAAATCCACAAACTGGATTAAATCATCAAATGTATGCTATGTTATTATTAGCAGGAGTTGCGTTAACAACAGTAACTTTGTATACAATCAAAAAAACAAAAGAAATAAATAATTAAACTAATTAATAACTATTAATTAGTTTTTCTATTATATTAGTTTAGGAGAAGAAATGAGAACAAAAAGAAGAATTAAAAAAAAGATTATTACAATGCTTATTCTCATAGTAGAAATTAGTATAATAAGTTTTGCATCAGTTAAATTAATAGTTTTATATAAAGACTCTTATTCTATAAAAAAAATAGAACAAATAATAGATTCTTCAATAGTAGAAGAAGTAATAGAAGATGAGGAGTCGACAATTATAGTGGAAAATAGCGAACCAGAAGAGTCTTTATTTTTTCAATATGTACAAACACCATTAATAGATGTAAATTTAGAAGAACTAATTGATCTAAATGATGAAACAGTTGGTTGGATAAAAGTGGGAGGTACAAGTGTAAATGCCCCATTTGTCCAAACAAATGATAATTCATATTATCTTACTTATGATTTTTTAAATGAAAAAAATGTAAATGGTTGGATATTTGCAGACTATAGAAATAGTGTTGATTTGACAGATAAAAATTTAATATTATATGGACATAATACAATTGATTCTTCAATCTTTGGTACACTAAAAACTGTTTTAGAGCAAAGCTGGTTTGATGATACTCAAAATCATATTATAAATATGTCACTATCAAATGCTAATGCTTTATGGCAAGTTGTAAGTGTTTATAAGGTTGAAAGTACAATTGATTACATAGAAACTAATTTTACCGATGAATCATTTATAGATTTTCTCGATTTAATATCGAATAGATCTATTTTTGACTTCAATACTACGTTATCAACAACAGATAAAATATTAACATTATCAACATGTTCAAGCAACAATACAAGAGTAGTGCTACATGCAAAATTAATAAAATATACATTAAAGTAGACAATTAAATATATAATTATAAATGATATAATTTAAATAATAATCTTTAAGGAGGTATAAATTATGAATTTAATAAAAGATACAACTGAAAACGAAATGATTTTGGAATTTTTAAAAGGAGAACTTAATTCTGTTAGATTTAATAGTAATCTGCTGAATGTATTAAAACAAAATAATATTTCTAGAAATATCATTGAAAATGGAGATATAAATAATAGTATACAAAATAATCAAAGATTAGAAGTGATGAGCAAATATAGAGGTTATCCTAATAAAGATATATTTAATAATTTTCCTAATAATATAAATTGGAAATTCGTTCAGTTTGAAAAAGATGATATTAATAAAATAAATTATATTGATTATGATTCTTGGAATGAATTATCAAATAATACGTCTTTAGCTACAGAGGCAGCTAAAACTATAAATAAAGGAATAGAAATTTATCAAGTATCAAATAAATCATTTCTTGATGGAATAAAATATTTAGAAAGTAATTTATTTCCTCCTATTATTTTAATTACTTGTAATGATAAAAAGTTTTTAATAATCGAAGGTCATTCTAGAATGACGGTATACGGATTAACTCCAGACAAATTTAATAATAGTTATGGATTTATTGGATACTGTTCTATAGAAGAAATGAAAAAATATGATAGTAGAATGATATGATAAAAGAGGTATAACTGATGAAATATAAATTAATCGCTCATAGACTTGGATTTAAAATGGGAGAATATGAAGAGAATTCTAAAAAAGCATTGGAAGATATATTTGATAATTACGATAAATTAAATATTTGTGATGGTTTTGAGTTTGATATTAGATTTACAAAAGATAGTATTCCAATTTTATTTCATGACAAGAACACTAGAGATTTTTCAGAAGAATTGCGAAATATTAAAAATATGAACTTAATTGAACTGAAAAAATTAAAATTAAACTATCGAAATCAAGAAAGAGAAAATGTCGAAAAGATATGTACTCTTGAAGATATTCTTGATTTTTTTCATGTTAATGAACACAAACTAAATAATAAAATAATAAAAATAGAAACAAAAAATAAATACTTATCAAAAAAAGAAGTTTCTATATTATGTAAAATATTAAATAAACATAAAAATATTCAAAAAAATATTATAAATCTATCTTTTTACCCAAATAACTTAGTCAAGATTAACAAATTTCAGGGAAAAAACAATTTATATATTAATAAAACAGATTTATTATGTGATTATAAGTTCGTATATTATACAACTAAATTTATCAAATGCATAGATACTGTGTCATTAAGATTTACTGATAATAATAAATTAGGAATTAAATATTACATATCTTCTAAGTTTAAAAACAAAAAAGTTTCCTTCAAAAAAATTATTCGTATAAAATTAAATAAAAAATTAATTTTAAACGTCAATAAAAAATATGATGAAGTAAATATTTATACAATTAATAGTAAAGAAGATTGTATAAAATTATTAAAATTATGCAGTAATTTGAATTTATATGTTACAACTGATAATCCTCTTGAACTAAGAAACGATATATAAAATTTTATAAGTAATACAGTCATTGACTGTATTCTTTTTTCATGTTATTATAACCTAACTAAAAAAGGGAGAATTTTATGAAAGTACAAGTTGATGTTTTATTAATGGAAACAACAAGAAGATGTAATATGCAATGCGCTCATTGTATGAGAGGACCAAAAGAAAACGTAGATATGTCATTTGATATAATAGATGAATTATTAGAGAATATAGATTATATTTATATCGCTAACTTTGTAGGTGCTGAGCCAAGTTTATACATTGATTTAATCGAATATTTCTTTAAAAGAGTTAAAGAAAAAAATATTGGACTAGGTGGGTTTTGGATATCTACTAATGGAAAAGAAAATCAAGAAATATTAATTAATGTTTTAAATCGTGCTTATCCGGATATGTTAATACCAAGTATTTGTGGATTATCAGTTAGCTCGACACCATTTCATGAAAAAGTAAACAGAGATATATTTAAAGATGTAGTTTTTTTAGATAATTCAAGAGATAAATCAAATGATTCTACAGATTGGATTGCAGACATTGGATTTGCAAAAGAAAATAATGTTGGCAACAGGGTACCTAATAAAACAGAATATTATTATACAAAGATTGATAATATTCCAGATGGTGAACCAATCGTACACACTAATTTTTATGTAAGTGCCAAAGGTGGAATTATGCCTATATCAGAATGTACATTTAAAGATATCGACGAATCAACAGATCCAATAGAAGAATTTTTTAGCGGACTAAAAGAATATGTAAAATTGGAACAAGAAACTAAAAACGGATATATTTTAAAAAATCAAAAAATTTAAAAATATTAATAAAATTTATGAAAGAGGTGGAAGTATGGATGTTATTCATTTAGACAAACAATATATAATATCGGGATGTGAACTAAAAAAAGCACAGATGGATTCTTTTGTTTTTAAAAGCAAAGATGGATTTATAATAAAAACATTTAATAAAAAACTAATAGAAAAATCAAGCAAATCCGGAATTGATTTAGAATCTAAAATTTTATACACTCCAGATATGATTTGTTCATCCCAAATAAATAAACCAACATCAATTTTATACGATTGCAATTCTGAATTTTACGGGTATATGTGCAAAGTTGTAGACGGAGAATATGACACAACAGGACAATATCTAGAAACACTAAGACAATCTCTTGATATTTATAAAATGAATGAATTATATAAAAAAATAGGAGAAATTGTAAAAAAAGAAGAACAAGTTGTTTTTCCTGACTTATGTAATGTAGATAATATAGTAATTGGTGAAGGATTAAATATAAGTTTAATAGATTATGATGGAATGCAAATTGGAAAATATCGTTCATCCTCAATATCTAGTAATATTTCATGTCCTTTAATTAATACTGATGCAAAATATATAAGA
This sequence comes from Mycoplasmatota bacterium, assembly GCA_044432805.1. GTDB lineage: Bacteria > Bacillota_I > Bacilli_A > RF39 > UBA660 > CAYJEO01. The sequence continues at coordinate 11,305 of JAWXUI010000004.1, forward strand.
GATAATTTATATACTAAAAATTTAGATAAAAAAAGTTTAATATTTTTATACTTTCAAATTGTTTTTAATATTAATTTAAATATATTTGAAGGCTGTGATGAAAAAAAATTAGAAGAAATGATTTTTTATATATTTAAAATACTAAACGTAGAAGATCAATCTATTATGAATAAAGTTTGGAAACTTTTTAAAAAAGGAATTGATAACGATTATTTATCAGATGAAGAAATAGATAAAATAGCCTCTTATTTTTCTTTAGAAGAATTTCCAATTAAAAGCCCAGGCAGTGAAACACTATATACATTAAGAAAAAAATATAAAAATAATTGACAAATAAACAAATAAAAACTATAATTATATTTATAAATGCAGTGATTAAGACACGATTATTAAAAAAACAGAAAGTTTGTAAATGATGAAAGCAAACACTTAATAATTACTACTTATGAGCAGACCTTGAAAAAGGACTCCGGTAAAAGCCGTTATTTTAATTAAGTTAAACAAAGGATGGTACCGTGCGTCTGCACTCCTTAACCATTCTTTTTTTTGTTAGGAGGAAAAAATTATGAAAAATATAAAAGAAGAACAAAACTTAAACATTTTAAACCACAGCTGTGCACATCTTTTAGCGCAAGCAGTAAAACATTTGTATCCAAACGCATTATTTTGGGTTGGACCAGTAATTGAAGAAGGATTTTATTATGATATCGACTTAGGTGATGAAGTAATCAAAGAAGAAGATTTAGTTAAAATCGAAAAAGAAATGAAAAAAATATCAAAAGATGGAAAAAGAATATTTAAAGAAGAATTAAGTAAAGAACAAGCCTTAGAAAAATTTAGTCATGACCCATATAAAATTGACTTAATTAATAATTTAGAAGGTCAAATAACTTGTTACACACAAGGAGATTTTACAGACCTTTGTCGTGGACCACACGTTGAAACAGTGAAAGTAATTAAACATTTTAAACTATTAAAAATTAGTGGAGCATACTTTAAAGGTGATGCTAAAAATAAAATGTTACAAAGAATATATGGTGTATGTTTTGAAAATAGTGAAGATTTAGAGCAACACTTATATCTATTAGAAGAAGCAAAAAAAAGAGACCATAAAAAATTAGGAAAAGAATTAGACTTATTTATGATGTCTGAATATGGTCCAGGATTTCCATTTTTCTTAAACAACGGAATGATATTAAGAAATGAATTAGAAAATTTTTGGTATGAAGAACATAGAAAAGAAGAGTATGAATTTATTAAAACTCCAATTATGTTAAACAAAGAACTTTGGGAATTGTCAGGACACTGGTTTAACTATAAAGAAAATATGTACACATCAGTTATTGACGAAAAAGAATTTGCCATAAAACCAATGAATTGCCCAGGTGGAATGTTAGCGTTTAAAAATTCTTTGCACTCATATAAAGAATTACCACTTAGAGTAGGTGAATTAGGTCTTGTTCATAGACATGAAGCAAGTGGGGCATTAAATGGATTATTTAGAGTAAGAACATTTACTCAAGATGATGCACATATATTTATGACAGAAAACCAAATAGAAGAAGAAGTAATAAGATTAATTAACTTTATTGATAGAATATATAAAATATTTAATTTAACTTATAAAATCAAACTATCTACTAGACCAGAAAATAAATATATTGGTGATATAAAAGTTTGGGATATAGCCGAAACAGCATTAGAAAATGCTTGTAAAAAAGCAGGACATGAATGCACTATAAATGCCGGAGATGGAGCTTTTTATGGACCTAAATTAGACTTTGACATAAGAGATTCACTGGGAAGAACTTGGCAATGTGGAACAATTCAATTAGATATGAACTTACCAGAACGCTTTGATTTAACTTATATTGATAGTGATGGTAGTAAAAAAAGACCAATTATGTTACACAGAGTAATATATGGTTCAATCGAAAGATTTATTGGTATTTTAATAGAACATTATGCCGGAGCTTTTCCAACTTGGTTAGCACCTGTACAAGTTTATAATATTCCAGTAAACAACAGTTATCATCTTGAATACGCTAATTACATAAATGATTTATTAAAAGAAAATAACATTCGTGTTAAATTAGACGATAGAGAAGAAAAATTATCTTATAGAATGCGTGAAGCACAAACTAAAAAAGTTCCATTTACACTTATATTAGGTGATAGTGAACGTGATAATAAAACAATTAGTTTTAGAAAATTTGGACAAAAAGAAACAACAACTCTCCCAATTTTAGAATTTGTTGAATTATTAAAAGATGTAATATCTAAAAAAATATAAATTTAAGTCTACATGAAAATGTAGATTTTTTTGTTATAATTTAAAAAACAATTAATATACTTTAATAAGTCTAGGAGGATAAAAATGGTAAATAAAAAAAGTTTGTGGTTTTTAACTTTGTTTAGTTTGATTTTAGTATTAAGTGTATATTATATAACAATGCCAAATGAATTGTTATTAACTAATAACTCAATAGATTCAGAAATAGGAGAAGTTGTTTTTAGTGAAACGACTATTTTAACAGCCCTAAGAGTTGAATCGGATGCGCAAGTAGAATTAGAAATAGAAGAATTAACTAGTATATTAACATCAAATGAAACGGATGTTGATGAAAAAAACAGTGCATATGAGCAAATAAAAGATTTAAATTTAACTAAAAGTGAAGAAGAATCTTTAGAAAAATCAATAAAAGAAGAATTTGAATTAGATTCATATGTAAAAATAGATTATGATCAAGTAAGAGTAGTAGTGACAAAATCAGATTTATCAGAAGAAGAAGCAAATTTAATTATGCGTCATATTCAAGAACAATATGATACGAAAATGTATATATCAGTAACGTATAGTAGTTAAAATATTATCACGCTTTTTTGTTTTGCACATAAAATACTATGAAGAGATACCATCTTAGGAAGAGTGAGCAAAATGAATAAAGGTATATTAACAAAAAGAGAAAAAGAAGTTTTTGAACTACTTATCAAAAACAATGCAACAAAAGAAATAGCAAATAATTTAAACATAAGTGAAAAAACAGTTCGTAATCATATTTCTAATGTCATGCAAAAACTTGGCGTTAAAGGAAGAGCATGCGCTGTTGTTGAATTAATTAAATTAAATGAATTATCAATTTAAATCACATAATATGTGATTTTTTTCATATTATTTATAGAGGTGAACTATGTTAAAAAGAATATCAATAAAAAAATTTACTATTTCTTTTTCCATTTTATTTGCATTATTATTAATTTATTTAATTCCAAAAGAAGAAGCCTTAGAAACGACTCAAGTTTTAGAATATACCGATCTAGGATATGTAAGTAATACAATATATTTATCAAATGCTGAAAGTTATTTAGGAAAAACATCTGTCTTGCTAAGTGATTCTAATATAGATACTACTATAAAAGAATTAATCGAATCATTAATTATAAATGGTAAAAATGAATCTAAAATACCAAACGGATTTACTCCAGTAATTGCATCTGATACAACTGTTTTATCATTAGATATAGAAGATGATTTAGTTAAAATAAATTTTTCAAAAGAATTTTTAGAAGGTGATGTTGAAAAATCTATAGAATCACTTATATATACTTTAACCGAACTAGAAGAAATAAATAATTTAATGATTTATATAGAAGGTGAGATTTTAACTAATATTGGAGATATTACCTTGCCACCAATTTTAAATAGGGATTACGGAATAAATAAAGAATATGAAATAACCAGTTTAAATAACATAGAAAAAGTAACGGTTTATTATATAGATAAAGTAAATGATGAAACATATTATATTCCTGTAACCAAATATATGAATACCCAAACAGAAAAAATAGATATTATAATTGATCAATTAACTAGTTATAATATTAACTCTAGTAATTTAATGAGTTATCTATCTAGCAATGCTAAAGTTGAATCAGTAGATAACAGTGATGATACATTAATCCTAAATTTTAATGAATATTTGTTTAGTGATATAGATGAACAAAGTATATTAGAAGAAGTATTATATACCATTTCTTATTCTATTTTTGATAGTTTAGACGTAAATGAGTTAGTATTTCAAGTAAATGGTGAAGAAATTTGCAAAACTGTATCAAAAACTATTGATTAAAGTTTGTATTTATTATATAATTTATTTGTCTTAAAAAAAGACAAATGTCTCAGTAGCTCAGCTGGATAGAGCAACGCCCTTCTAAGGCGTGGGTCAGGAGTTCGAATCTCTTCTGGGACACCATTTAAAAATTAACTTCCTTTAAGGAAGTTTTTTTATTGACAAAAAGACAAAAAAATATACGCTATATAAAAAAGGGGATGAATTTATGAAATTATTATTTATAATCGGAAATAGTTCAGTTGGAAAAATGACAGTTGGACAAGAAATAGCGAAAATAACAGATTTAAAACTTTTTCATAATCATATGGTAATAGAGCCAGTATTAGATGTTTTTGGAGATTTTAATTCTAAAGCAGTATCAAGGATTAGAAGTATTTACTTTGAAGAATTTAGTAAAACTAATAATTATGGAATGATGTTTACTTTTATGTGGGCATTTGATAGAAAAGAAGATTGGGATTATATAGAAAGCGTAAAAAATATATTTTTAAGCCAAAATAAAGATACACAATTTTATTATGTTGAACTAGTTACATCTCAACAAATTCGTCTAGAACGTAATAGAACAGAAAATAGATTGAAAAATAAAGCCTCTAAAAATGATCTAGAAGCTTCTAAAAGCCGTTTATTAGAAGGAGATATACAATATAGATTAGAAAGCAATGAAGGTGAAATAAAGTTTGATAATTATCTAAAAGTAGATAATAGTAACTTAGAACCATCGGATTTAGCAAAGATAATAAAAGCAAAATTTGATTTATAAACTTCGTTGTAGAAGTTTTTTTATTTTGTTATTATAGATTTTTCAGATGAATTTTGTTATAATATTTTTGGTGATAATATGAAAAGTTGTTTAATAATATATAATCCGCATAGTGGCAAAGGAATAAAGGAAGAACAATTAAAACAGTTTTTAAAAATACTAGAAAAAAACAAATATGAATATGTCTTAAAAAAGACAAAATATGAAAAACATGCTTATGAAATAATAAAAGAAGCAAGTCATTTTGACCTTGTAATTTCGCTTGGCGGTGATGGAACTTTTAACGAAGTTTTAAGTGGTAACTTAGAACGAAGTGAGCAACTAGTTTTATCACATATTCCTCTTGGTACAACTAATGACATAGGTGCTATGTTTGGACTTAATAAAAACTTATTAAACAACCTTAAACTTATATTAAACGGAACAGTAAAAAAAATAGATGTTTGTTCTATAAATAATGTTCCTTTTATGTATGTCGCTGGATGTGGTAAATTTATGAATATACCATATGAGACACCAAGAAATTTAAAGAAAAAATTTGGTTATTTAGCATATCTTTATGAAGGTGTTAAAAACGCATTTAATCAAACAAAATTATTTGATATAAGCTATACAATTGATGGAGTTACTTATAACGGTCTTTATTCTTTTATATTAATTTCAAATGCCAGTAGAATAGCCGGCGTAAATGATGTATATAAAGATGTATTATTAGATGATGATAAATTCGAAGTATTGTTATGTAATATAACAACAAAAAAAGATATTATCAAAAGTTTATATTATTTAAAAACAAGTTCAGATATTTCTAAAGTTCCAGGGTTATATATATTAAAGACGGATAATTTAAAAATTAGATTTAAAGGAAATGTTCCTGATTGGTGTATTGATGGAGAAAAATTAGAAAATGAAAGAAAAGTATATGAAATAGATATTAATAAAAGAATTGATATGTTAATACCTTATTCTAAAATAAAAAAACTATTTAAATAATAATAGACTAATTAGTTATTTTGTTGTATAATTAATTAGTCTTTTTAATTAAAAGAAGGGAGAACAAATGAGTAAAATAAAAATATTTGGTCTAGGTGGACTAAATGAAAATGGAAAAAACATGTATATTGTTGAAGTAGATCAAGATATATTTGTATTTGATGCGGGATTAAAATATGCAGATGATAAAATGTTAGGAGTAGATTATATAATACCTAACTTTGATTATCTAAAAAACAATAAAGAAAGAATAAAAGGAATCTTTATAACACACGGGCATGATAATCAAATGGGGGCAATACCAGATATAATAGGTAGCTTACCGGATGTAAAAATATATGGAATGGCGTTTACTATCGAATTATTAAAAACAGAACTTGAACAAGATAATATTGTTTCAAATAATTTAATAGAAATAAAAGCACATAAAAAAATATCTTTTGGAAAAAATAGTATTTTTCCAATATCTTTAACACACTCAGTGCCAGACAATGTAGGATTCGTTTTAAATACGGAAAATGGAGCAATCTTTTATACGGGTAACTTTGTATTCGATCCAACTTTAGTTGGAGCTTATAGTACTGATATAGGTAAATTAGCGTATGTTGGAAAACAAGGTGTTTTATGTTTGTTAAGTGAATCACTATATGCTGATAAATCAGGGTATACATCTCCAAAACATAGAGTAACACCTATCATAAGGGAAACAATATTAAAAGCAGAAAACAGAATAATTTTTAACATTGTTCAAGCACAATTAACACGTATACAAGAGTTATTTGATTGTTTAAAAAATACTGATAGAAAAGTAGTTATTATAGGTAAGAGATTACAAACAACTGTATTAAAAGCAATAGATATCGGATATTTGAATTTTGATAAATCAAGAATTGTCGGACTTAATCATGTAAATGATGAAAAAATAGTAATAATGTTATCAGATGAAAGAGAAAAACCTTTTTCAAGATTAAATAGAATAGTAAGAGGTATTGATAAATTTGTAAAAATAAACAATACTGATACAGTTTTATTTGCATCACCAACTTATGATGGTATGGAAAAAAGTGCAACTAAAATATATGATAAATTAGCTAAAATTGGAGCACAAGTAATAATTGCATCATCAAAAAAATTCTTAGGGAATCACGCATCTTCTCAAGATTTAATGATGATGATAAATCTTATGAATCCAAAATATTATTTTCCTGTTATCGGAGAATATAGACATCAAATAGAAAATGCTAAAGCTGCAAGTGCTGTTGGAATAAAAGAAGAAAATATTTTATTAAAAACAAATGGACAAGTAGTTGAATTTGTTGATGGTAATTTAACTAATACAAATGAAATAATAAAAGTTGATGAAATATTAATAGACGGAAAAACTATTGGTGATATTGGAGAATTAGTATTAAAAGATAGAGAATTGTTAAGTGATAATGGAATAGTAATAGTAAGCGTTACTCTAGATAGATCTACAAAAAAAATATTAGCTGGACCAGAAATTTTAACACGTGGATTTATCTATGTAAAAGACAATGCTGAAATAATTCATAAATCACAAAGTATTTCTTTAGAAGTTGTAAAAGAATTTACTAAAACAAATTACATTGATTTTAATAAAATAAAATCTGGTGTAAGAGATAAACTAGGAAAATATTTATATAGTGAAACTGAATGTAAACCAATGATTTTAATAGTAATAAATGAAGTATAAGACAACAATTTTGTTGTTTTTTTTCATAGACAAAATAATAAAATAAAAGTATAATATATTTATACTTAAGGAGGTATTTTATGAATAAAATTTTATATATCTTCATTTCTAGAGGCTTTGTTGTAATTGCCTCATTGGTTATTCAAATTCTATTTTGGATTGGTTTATTTTCTTTGTTTAGTGACTACAGTGCACTTATCATAAGTTTACTTGGATTATTAAGCCTTATATGTGTTATTTATATAATAATTCAAGATATATATACAGAACATAAAATAGCCTGGTTAATCTTTTTAGTTATATTTCCAATAGCTGGAGGAATATTTTATGTTATCTTTGGAAGAAAAAAGGTAAATAAGAAAACAAAAAAGCTACATAATGATATATTAAAGCAAATAGAAATTTCAAATGAGATAGTTCCTAAGATTTCTTATGAAGATAAATTAGTAGAAAATCATTTATTTAGACAAATCCGTTATTTATCCAGCAATGCTAATTCAAAGCCATATTTAAATACATTTGTAAAATATTTAAAAATAGGTGAAGAAAATTTTGAATGTTTAGTAGAAGAATTAAAAAAAGCAAAAAAATTTATTTTTCTTGAATATTTTATAATTGAAAAAGGAATTATGTGGGATACAATAGAAAAAATATTAATAGAAAAAGCAAATGAAAATGTTGATGTCAGAGTATTATTTGATGACTTGGGATGTATATTAACACTTCCACCAGACTTTATAAAAAATTTAAATAAAAAAGGTATTAAATGTCATAGTTTTAATAAACTTAATACTATTACTAATTCTAATTTTAATAACAGAGACCATAGAAAAATATGCGTAATAGATGGGAATGTTGGATTTACAGGTGGAATTAATTTGGCAGATGAATATATTAATGAAAAGGTAAAACATGGTCACTGGAAAGATACTGGTGTTATGTTAAAAGGAGAGGCAGTATATAGTCTTACTTTAATGTTTTTATCAATGTGGAGTTTAGAAACTAAAACTATAGAAAATTATCTTAATTATAAAACTGATTATAAAGAAACAACTGATGGTATTGTTCAACCTTACGGAGATAATCCATTAGATAATAATCCTGTAGGAGAAACTGTTTATATGAATATTTTAAATTCTGCAAAAGATTATGTTTATATAACAACTCCATATTTAATAATATCAAGAGAAATGAGTATTTCTTTAAAAAATGCTGCAAAGTCTGGTGTGGATGTAAGAATAGTATTGCCAGGAATTCCAGATAAAAAGTTTGTTTATTTTCTATCTAGATCTTATTATGCACCACTTATTAAAGCAGGTGTTAAAATATATGAATATACACCAGGTTTTGTTCATTCAAAAATGTTTTTATCAGATGATGAAACTGGAGTTGTTGGGACAATTAATCTAGATTATAGAAGTTTAGATTTGCACTATGAGTGTGGAGTTATTATGTATAAATCAAGTTGTTTAAAAGATATAAAAGAAGATTTTTTAGATATGTTTAATAAAAGTGAAGAAGTTACATTAAAAACTTTAAAATCAAAATATAGACTAAATTTATTTAATTTCTTTTTCTTAGGTATTTTAAGAACTTTTTCTCCATTGTTTTAAAAAAAGATGAAATTATTCATCTTTTTTGTATGGAGTAAATCTAGTTTTATAAGCTAAAACTTTTGGATAAATAATTTCTTGTTCTTCTTTTAAATTATAGTAAGGAACTTCTAAAAAATCTTTTGGATAGTCACTTTTTGATAAAGGAGCACTAAACATAGATATAGATTTTGGAATATGTCCATCTTCTTGTGCAGTTTGACTACCAAATAAAATATAATCATAGCTAAATTGAGTAGCTTTTAATGCGTTTTTAACTTGATGGGTGTTTCTTGTTATATTCCATGTGTTATCTAGATAATAAATACATCCGTCAATATCAACTTCGTTCCATAAATGATTATTTCCATTTGCTATTCTACAATTTATATTGAATTTAGGATTATTTAATAAAAGATTAGTAGCGAAGGATATATTACCGCATAATCCATAATTATTATAAATAATTGTTTCAAGTGTACTATGTGTATCAGGTAGACAACCGCTTTTTTTATACGGACTATTTTCAGCAGTATAAATTCCTTTTCTTGCTTCTGATTCATATCCAGAAATATATTGTATTTTTCTTTGTAAATAATTAGAAACCAATAATAAATTGAATAATTGATTATCACTGGAATTTTCATAAATTGCTTGTGATACCTTTTTATAATCTTCTATTGTTGATTTTTTAGTTTTATTAACGTTATTAGATGAACAACATTGTATAATTGAAAGTCCATCTAAATGATCATTAAAATTTGTTATATAATCATAAAAATACACCTCATCATTAAATTTAATATCCCACATTAAATAGGAAATAGGAACATGTAAATTAAACTTATCGATAGCGGTTAAATCTATATAACTTCTATCCATATTTTTACCATCATCAGCTAAAGATACCCTAAAATCATATTTTTGGGGTAATAGTTTATTGAATAATATTGCAGATTCATAATCTAAAAATGTAATTTCAAGATTATCAAGTCTTTTTAAATCAAGAGTATTTATAAACTCTATTAGTATATCCCCATGTTCTTTTAGAGATTGTATATCTATATTTAGAATTCTAATTTTTTTAATTTCGTCCTCATTATATTTACCTAAATTACTAAGTGATGAACTATATGGAATAAAAATTTTTTCACTTGTAATTGTTCTTGGTGAAGGTGGTGGGGTTTGATTTTTCATAAAAATTGTCTCCTTTTTTCTTAATACTATAACATAAATAAAAAAAATATCAACCTATATAATTCTAAAAATGTTAAATTTTTGTCTTTATATGATAAAATAATTATGAAGTTGGTGAAGTGTATGAAAAAAGAAAAATTTAATCTAATAAAATATTTAAAAACTAATATTTTAATTATTATAGGCGCGATTATAATTTTATTGTTAGGAACTATAATTGGTCTTATGCTAAATAATAATTTTAACAGTTCAAATGTATCTAATAATGAAATTCAAAATTCATATGAAGAAGAACAAGATGATAATGACGAAATAGAAAATAATACAACTAATGAAACTAATAACTCACAAGAAACAAATAATACAGAAGAAGACATAACAGTTAGTTCAAAAGATGAAATAATTAATACTTATTTTTTGAATTATGAAGAAGAAGTAACCTCATCTTTTAGTGAAAGTGTAAGTGCTGGTTTAGAAAAGTCAAAAGAATTTTTTATTGTAGTTGTAGATTTTTTATTCTATGATAGCCAAATTAACGGGATAACATTTGATGAGTTAAGCGATTCTGCTAAGCAAAAAGTTTTAACCATTGTTAGCCGTGTAGATGTTTTTATAACTAATTATTATCCTTATTATAAAGAAGATGTTTTAAATTTATATGATGGTGCCAGTGATGTATTCTTTGAACTTATTGAAAAAGGAAGTACGAATATAAATGACTTTGTAACTGAAAATATCCCAAGTGATACTTTAACTAGTATAAAAAGTTATAGTACATCATTTTATAATACGATAAAAGATACAATAAATTCGATTCCAATAGAAGAAACAGTGACTGATACATTGGATAAATTGGATGAATGGTATAATGATTTTAAATCTTAGAGGAGAAAAAAATGAATATTGAAAAAGAAATAAAAAAAATAAAAAAAAGAAATAAAAAAGTTGAAAGTGATAAATTATGGGAAACTAGCTGGACTAGAAAAATTAGTATAATGATTTTAACTTATTTTATAGTAGTTATATATTCTTATATGATTCAAAAAACTAGCAATGTTTTTTTAACATCTTTAGTTCCTGTAATAGGTTTTACACTATCAACATTATCTTTAAATATTGTTAGAAAGCGTTGGGAAAAAAATGGAAATTAAGGTAAAAATATGTGCGACTAAAAATAGTTGTCAAGCTCAAAATATAATAGAGTCAAAAGCTGATATCATTGGTTTGCTAGTTGGACAAAAACACACAAGTGATGATTTTATAACAAAAGAAGAAGCAAAAGAAATAGTAAAATTTGTTGATAATAGATGTGATACTTCTTTAGTAACGCATTTATTAGATTCAAAAACAATAATCGAATTAACTAACTATATAGGAAACAATATAATACAACTTCATTCAAATATAGAAGAAACAGAAGTTGAAATTATAAGAAGAGCATTGCCATTAGTAAAATTAGTAAGATTAATTCATGTTGACGTAAATGGTCAAATTATAACTAATTATAAAAAGATGAAAAATGCTGATTTTTATTTACTAGATTCTTTTAATTTAGCGACTGGTCAAGTAGGTGGAACAGGGTTAACTTATGATTGGGTGCAAGTTAAGGGAATAGTTAAGAAATTAGATAAACCTACATTTATAGCTGGGGGATTAAATCCAAATAATGTAAAAGAAGCAATTGACATAATTAAACCATATGGTGTAGATGTAAACAGTGGTTGTAAAAATGAATTAGGACAAAAAGATAATAAAAAAGTTTTAGAGTTTGTAAAAAACGCTAAAAACATCTAAAAAAGAAGCAATATTAGCTTCTTTTATTCATGTGTAATAATTTTGTATGTATCTAAAAAGTCTCTTTTTGAAATACCATAAATATCATTTAAATCTGTAACATTTAAGTAACCACCATTTGATATTTTCATCTCTGTTCCACCTTGTAAAAAAACAATGCTTTCAAATAGTTCTACAAAAAACTGTGCACTTTCAATTGGCTTATAAATATTGTTTTTTTCATCTAATAGCGCATATTTATTTGAAAATATTTTATCATCAATAGTACTTTGATTTAAATTACCATGTTCATCTATTATAGGTGATCCAGACTCATCGGCTTTAGTAATTATCCAAAAAACTTTATTTTTATTAAATTCATTATTTGGATCAAAGACTTTTTCTTGAATTGGATTTCCAAATTCATCAACACTCATTGTTATAATTTTATTATTTATATTTTTAACAGCAATTACATTTGATACTTTTATAGCTTTAAATAAAACAAAATTACCATTTTTTATATTTTTATTTATATAGGATAAAATAGATATATTTTTATAATTCATAAATACTCCTTAAAAAAATTATATAATAATGTTTGCAATTAATCAATAAATATAAAATTCATTTACAATTGTTTCTAAAAACATTGTATAATATAAAAAAGGAAGTGATTTATGGAAGAAACTTTAAAAAAACTATTTTTAGATTACAATTTAGGAAACGTAATATCAGTAAAACAAATATTTGGTGGATTTATGAACAAAATGTATAAAGTTGTAACAAATGAAAAAACATTTGTTGTGAAAAAAATGAATCCAGAATTAATGAAAAAAGAAGAAGTGAAAAATAATTTAATAACTTCTGAAAAGATATCTAATTTTGCAAATAAAAACAATATTCCCGTTTGTAGCGCTATGAGATTAGAAGAAAAATTTTTATTAGATTTTAATGATGGACACTATATGATTTTTAACTTTATCGAAGGAAAGACTTTAACAGATGAAGAAATAAAAATAGAACATTGTAAAAAGATAGGTATTGTTTTAGGACAAATACATTCTCTTGATTATAAATCACTAGGTTTAGAGCAAAGAGTAGTTACTTATAAAAGATTATATGAATGGGATAAATATATACAACACGAAAATTTTAAACAAATGAAATATAGATCATTGTATTTAGAAAATTATGAAAAATTAAATATCATATTAGATAAAGCAAATAAATGTTTTAATAGTACGAATAAAGATTTTGTTTTATGTCATAAAGATATGGATTCTAAAAATGTAATGTGGGAAAATAATAATCCCATAATTATAGATTGGGAATGTGCTGGTGTAGCTAGCCAATATAGAGATTTAATAGAAACAGCAATTAATTGGTCTGGATTTTTATCAAATAATTTTGATATAGAAAAATATGAAGCTGTGATAAATGGTTACAGAGAAGTAAAAGATATCGATGATATTAATTGGTATGATGTGGTTTATGGAAACTTAGTCGGGCGTATTGGATGGTTAAAATTCAATGTTGAACGTAGTTTAGGCATTGTATCAGATGATAAAGAAGAAATGGCTTTAGCGGAAAATGAAGTTGAAAAAACAATAATTGAAATAAATAATTATATTAAATTAATAGATACATTTAAAAATATAGATTTTGGAGGAGATTATGTCAGTAAAACAATTTAAAAAAGAAGATATAAAAATATTAGATAAAATAGAATTAAACGATTATAAAAATTTAATAAAAAATGCTTCATGGAAAATATTGAGTGATGAACAACATCTAGGTTCTTTACAAAATTCTATGTATATATCAGCAATAGAAGTAAATAACAAAGTAGTCGGACTTGCTAGATTAGTTGGTGATAATTCAGTTCATGGATTATTATGTGATGTTGTTGTTTTAGATGATTATCAAAACAATGGTTTTGGTACCATTTTAGTAAATAATATTATGGAAAAAGTAAAAAATAGTTTAAAATACGAAGAACAATTTTTAATAGAATTATGTCCAAGTTATGGAAAAAGAAATTTTTATTTAAAATGTGGATTTAAATATAAACCGGAAAATATGGATGGTATGTATCTTTGGATAAAAAAGGAAAAATAATCTAATAAGTTAAAATTTTAGGAGAAGTATATGAATCAAAATAGTAAAATAGTTGTCACTACAGTATGTGATAACATGCAAATAGCAAAAACAATAATCGATGTTTTATTAAATAAAAAGTTAGTTGCTGGTTCGCAAATAACTGAAATAAAATCAAAATATTGGTGGCAAAATAAAATAGAAGAAAGCATTGAATATATAAAATAGACTTTAGAACAAATTTATCTTTGTATAAAAAAATAGAAGATGAGATTTTGAAAATTCACGATTATGATGTTTGTGAAATATCGTATTACGAAATTTTAGGGAATACTAAGTTTTTAAACTGGATAGAACAAGAAACATCTGAAAGAAGTGGAAATAATGGAAATAGTATTTGATATTAACTTTATAAAAGAGGTTGCTAAAACAATAGATGTTACATATATAAAACATAAACAATTTAGTGATGGTACAGATAGCAAAGTATTTTTATTAAACGATAAATACTTAATAAAAAGTAACTCTTTAGAACAGTTAAAAGCAGAAGTTGAATTTTTCAATATAAATACAAATGAAATTTTTCAACAAATAATTTATATAGAACCAAATTATCAATATGTTGTTTATCAATTTATTGATGGGGAAGTTATGAAAAAAGTTAAAAATCCAAAAGAAGTAATTAAAAAATTAATAGAAATAGTTTCTAATTATAAAATATATGAACATGAAAAGTTTGGTTATTTAGATGATTTAAAAGATACATGGGAAGACTTTTTATTAGATGAAGTGGAATATAGTAAGGATAATATAACTTCATATATTCCTAATAATAGTATAGTAATTGAAGCAATTAACAAATTAAAAAATAAAAAATTTAACAAAAAATTATTACATGGTGATTTTGGAACACATAATTTTATTCAAACAGATGAATTTGTTGGCGTTATTGATCCACAAAGTGTAATTGGGGATGAATTGTATGATTTGTTTTTTGCGATTGTGAGTAATACGGATTTATTAAATAGTTTAACAATTGATGAATTAATTAATATTGTTCCAAATAAAGAAGATAAAAATATTAATATTCTATTAATTGTCCTATATTCAAGAATATCAAGATGTTTAAAATATCATCCGCAAGATATAAACATATATATGAAATATTATAATAATTTAATAAAAAAAATAGAAAAGTAATCAATTGGTTGCTTTTTATTTTATCTAAGTTGTAAATACATATGGTATAATAACATTAAGTAATAAAGGAGATAATTTATGAAAATTAATGTAATTGGTTCAGGCACTATGGATAGCAGTGAAAGAAATAATAGTAGTTTTTTATTAGATGATATATTAATTGATTGCGGAATGGGCACTATAAAAAGTTTTGAAAGACAAAATAATAAAGTAAAAGATATAAAATATGTTTTAATAACCCATTATCATGCTGATCATTTCTTTGATTTACCTAATTTAATAATCGCAAGAAAAGGAAGAAAAGAAACAAATGAAATTCTATATATAATAGGACCAAGTGATATTAAAGAAAAAACAGAACAATTAATGTATTTTTCTTTTAATAAAAATTATTCATTAAAAGAATACGCGAATATAGAGTTTATTGCATTAGAAGATAAAGAAACATTTAAATTTAACACTTTCGATATTCAATCTTATAATTTATTGCATGGAACTTGCAATCCTAATAATGGATATATGATTAAAAAACAAAATAAAGTAATATCCTTTACAGGAGATACTACATTGTGTGAAAATTTATATCAAATGTGTGAAAAATCAGATATCATTTTTATAGATGCAACAAAAAAAGAAGAAACAACCAAAGGACATTTGAGCTATTCTGCAATTAAAGATTTATCAAAAAAATACAATAATTGTATATTTTATCCTGTTCATAGAAGTGATTACGAAATTGAGTCAACAGATAACATTATTATTTTAAATGATGGAGACAATTTAGAAATTTAAATATTATAGGAGGTTATATATGGAAGTGGTAATAGGAATTCTTTTCTTTATATGTTGTTTTAGTTTATTGATTGCTGTAGGGTCATGTACAAATCAACAGCAAAAAAAGAAAAATAGAACTAGAAAAACAACAATGACAGCTGAAAAGTTTGGGATGCTTAATGATTTAAATAAACATTAATATAAAAAAGAGGTGCTATACATGCAAAAAATGAGTTTTAATAAGAATAACGATTATCGAATTAATATGGCAATAAAGGGGATTAAAAGAGCTGAATTATTTTTATATGGAGATGAAATTCCTTTAATTAAAGAAAAACGAATCTTGTTATTTGATAATGATAAAGAGGCTTGTGTAATTGAAATAGAAGATGTTATAGTAACTGAATTTAAAGATATAACTAAATCTTTAGTAATTTTAGACGGAACAGAAGATTTAGAATTATGGAAAGTTAATAGTTTAAAATATTTAAAAAGTATTGATAAGTCGTTTAATGAGTCTAGTAAAGTTGTTTTTGTTATTTTTAACGTAGTAGAAAATTTAATTGAAAAAAGACATTTAATAGGTAAAAAAATAACTGAAACAAATAAAAAAATATTTGGACAAGTAAATACATTAAGCGAAATTAATTCTGGTTTTAATAACACATTATTTAATGTTAATGAAAAATTTATTATTAAAGTTTGTACAGATGAAAAGAATAAAGATTTGTTTTTAAAAGAGTATAATTTTTATTTGAAAAACAAAAACAATAAAAATATTCCAAAATTTTATAAATTTGATAATTCTAATTCAAAAGTACCTTATACTTATGAAATAATAGAAAAAGTAAATGGAAAGACATTATATTATTATTGGTATAAGATGAGTGAATTTGAAAGAAGAGAAATCATTAAAAAATTAATTTCTATTTTAAAAGAAATACATATGGAAAAAACCATTAAAACTAATTGGAAGAATGAAATTAAAAATGATGTTTTAGAAAAAATAGAAGTTTGTAAAAAATATTTTTCTAGTGATGAATATGAAATAGTAATATCTGCTATTAAAGTATATGATAAATATTTATTAGATGAAAATATTTATTCTGTAATTCACAATGATTTACATTTTGATAATATAATGTATGATGGAGAAAAATTAACTTTAATAGATTTTAATGATTATAAAAATGCCCCAATTGATTTTGAATTTAGATTATTATATATGTGTAAATATGAACCTTGGAAATGGGCGGATATAGAAATGGATCCATTGCAAAAACCAATTGATTATCAAAACATATTTGATTATATAAAAGAATTTTATAGTGAATTAAATGAAATAAAATTTTTAGAAGAAAGAATGATTATATATAGAATATGGGAAAATACAAGAAATTTAGAAGATTATCACTCTTCCAAATTTATTAAAAAAATAGTTGATGATTCAATTTATTTATTGGAAGGAAGGTTTGAAAATGAAAAGATTTAAATTTTGTTTAATAGCATTATTGATAATATTTATAATTATAATATTTATTCCTAGAAATCAAAGTTCTAAAATAACAATAGAAGAAATGTATGAAATCATTGATGATGGAATAATTATAGATGTAAGAACATCTTCGGAATATGAGAGTTATAATTTATCAGATAGTATAAATATACCTTTAGATGATATTTATTCAGTAGAAGATATAATTATTGATAAAGATACACAAATATTTGTTTATTGCGCAACTGGTAATAGAAGTAGTCAAGCATATAATATCTTAATAAATTTAGAATATACAAATGTCTATGATATAGGTGGGATTTATAACTGAAGAACAACAACATAAGTTGTTTTTTTGTTGTTTTGTAAAAGACATTAAATATGATATAATTCAACCATGAAACCAAATAAAAAAGTATGAAAGAGGTGAAAGTCTAACTTGACTGTAATATGAAAACGATAGAAGAATATGTAGAAATGAGTAAAACAAAAGAAAATATAAGTGATGGTGGTAGTCCTGCCTATATCGTAAATGATAATTTAGTATTAGTAAAATATAGAGGTGAATCAAAGTATGGAATAGCTAGAGAATCAGCCGAAGCCGTAATGATAGCTGCAAATAATAAAAACAAACAAGGTGTAAGAACTCCTATTCATCATGAAGTGTACAGAACAATAGAAGGTAAATATAATGTATGTTATGTTTTGCAAGAAAGAGCCAAGGGAAGAAATTTAGATACTTATAGATGTAGTGAAAATGACGTTGTAACACAAGAAACATTAATGCAAGAATTTCTCAATATGCCAAATTCTCATTTAGACAAATGTATATTAGATATTTGCTGTATTTTTAATATGGGACTTGAACTGAAACCAAAAAATGTATTTTATGATAATAATATAGATAATGGTGGTTTTATATTTATTGATTTTTTAGAAGGTAATGAAAAGGAACTTGATTTTACCAAACCAAAAGATATAAATTTACTATTGTTATATTTGTTTTTTTTAAAAACCCCTGCTATTCCAAATTTTGGGAAGTTATATACCGAGGAACAAAAACTAAATGGTGAACAATTTTCTCTTTCAATGAATACAAGAATCTTTAAAAGTTTAGAAAGAGTTATTCCTAATTTTGAAATTTATAAACGAGATATTTTAAGAACATATGATCAATTTAAGTTAAATAACTTAATTAGTAATAATGTTGTTTTTGAAAATCTGTCTTTAACAGAAGAAGAAATAATTCTTTTTGGAAAAAAATGTAAAGATATAGCTATACTTTTAATTAAAGGATATCTTGATGGGACTATGTCTTTAGGGGACATATATGTAAATAAAATTAGGATTGATTCACATTTTAATTTTTTAGATACCAATTGGACTTTTAACAGATTAAATATTTTAAAAACAGAAGATTTTGAAGATTATTATGATTATAAATATAAAAACAATTCGATGTTAGAGGCTACTATTAAATTAATGATTGATGAAGCTCTAGAAACAAAGGACTATAATCTTACTAATATAAACTTTTATGATTTTTATAAAAAGATTTGTCAATCTATGAAAAAGAAAAAATAATAAATTATATATAAATAAGAAGGGTGAAAAAAATATGGAAAAAATAAAACCACAAGTATTACAAAAAGGAGATAAAGTTGCAATAGTTAGTTTATCTTCTGGATCATTGGGTGAAGAAAAAAGAATTCACAAATATATAATAGCAAAGA
Source organism: Mycoplasmatota bacterium (assembly GCA_044432805.1). Lineage (GTDB taxonomy): Bacteria > Bacillota_I > Bacilli_A > RF39 > UBA660 > CAYJEO01. Next base: position 30,772 of record JAWXUI010000004.1, read on the forward strand.
AAAGATTAGAAGATGAATTTGGATTAGAAGTTGTAACAACGCAAAACGCCTTGAAAGGTAAGCAATATATATATGAACATCCTGAAAAAAGGGCAGAAGATTTAATGGACGCCTTTAAAGATAAGAGTATAAAAGCAATCATATGTGCTGCAGGCGGAGATGATACAATCAGATTATTACCGTATATAGATTATGATATCATTAAAAATAATCCTAAAATTTTTATGGGATATTCAGATAGTACAGTTAACCATTTTATGATGAATAAAGCAAATTTAGTTTCTTTTTATGGACCATGTATAACTGTTGAATTTGGCGAATATGTCAAAATGTTTGACTATACAAAAGAGGCAATATTTAATATCTTATTTCAGTGTAGTGATGAACTTGAAATAAAATCAAGTGAATATTGGACAGATGATCATGTTTCATGGGAAGAATCAAATATAAATATAGGAAAACAATTAAAAAAAGAAAAATACGGTTATGAAGTTATTCAAGGAAGAGGATATATAGAAGGAGAAATATTAGGTGGATGTATAGATGTTTTTCCTATGATGGTTGGAACAGGAATATGGCCAACACTAGATGAATGGAAGAATAAAATATTATTTATAGAAACAAGCGAAGAAAAAATTTCACCTACTTTATTATTATATTATTTAAGAAATTTAGGGGCCCAAGGGATTTTTAATGTCGTTAATGGTATAGTCGTAGGAAAACCAGAAGATGAAGCTTATTATCATGAATATAAAGATATATATTTAAAAGTATTAAAAGAATTTAATTGTGAACAGTTGCCTATATTATATAATATTAATGTTGGGCATGCTAAACCAACTGGAATACTACCTTTAGGTATAAAAGTATCAATCGATTTTGACAATAAAAAATTAATGTTAATTGAATCACCAGTTAAAAATGTTGATTATAATAAAACAAAAAAATAAATTAATTGCATTTGCTAATTAAATGAGGTGATAAAATGAATAATAGAAAAGTAAATAATAATCCTTGCGATATGATAAAATTTACTAGGAAAAATCTAGTTATAAAAATAAATAATGCGCAAAAGAAAAATAAAAATTTAGAAGACATTAATATAGATGAAATCATAAATGATATAGTATCTTTATGGGGGGATATTTTAAAACGAGATTTTAATGATTATCCTTCGCTAGTTGAAAATATGACTATCTGGACTAAACAATATCTTATAGGAGCTATTAATAAAGGTTATATAAATGATGCTAATTTATATATAATGTTAAATGAATTTGCAAAAGGTATAGAAAATTTTGAGATAATACCTAGTGGTCCATTTTTTGGGTTACACAATATGGCAACAAAGACAATTAAATTACAAGCTAGCCTAGATGAATCACTTATTAGACATTGTTTTTTTCATGAAATATCTCATATGCTGACAACTGAAATAGGAGTAGATGTAAATAGTGAATTAGAGAAAAACAGAATATCGTTAAAAATTCCATCAGAACAGTCTAAAAAACCAGGTGCTATGGTAATTCATGATGGTAATATAATGTGTGATACTAGATATTTTATGCAGTATAAATCTTTTTTAAGAGAATGTATAGCAGAGCATATGGCTTGTGACATTGGAGAAAATTTTAAAGAAAAAAGAACAGTAGTTCCTCAAAGTTGTTTAACATCAGATTGGGTAACTCCTTTTAACAGAACATATCAAGAAATTTGTGAAAATTTTATTACAACATTAGATTTTTTAAGCGCCGATAATTGTAGAAGCAAGATGAAGGAACTTTCAATATTATCTACAGACCCTGAAAATATTATACTTTCACAGATATATAATTCATTTAAATCAAAAAAACCTAATTCCAGTAGTGATCTAGAATTGCGAAAAGATTTAAAATATATAGGAGACCAAATTTTTGTAAAATATCAGGACAATATAAATGTTCCATCAACAACTGAATTAAAAAAATATAGGGAAATTGTAGAAAAATATAAGGGCATAGAAAAAGTAACTATCAATTCTCGTAGCGATATTAACTCGAGAATAAGAATATTTAAGCGTAGTGTCATACAAATTATTCCTAGAAAAAAACATAATAAAAAAATAAAATAAAAATAGTAATAAAATAGATAGGTGGCAACATATGGAACATAGTATTTTAATATTGTTTTCAGGAGGAAAAGATTCATTTCTAACCACACTAAAATATTTAGATAAAGGTTATAAAGTTTTTTTAATTAATTATGATAATGGTTGTTCCTTAGAATCAAAAAACGTAACATATAATATTAATAAAATAATAAAAAAATATGGAACTGATAAAGTAGTTAATTTAGGAATAATAAATACGTCTTTTATTTGGAGAGAATTTATAGAAAAATATTACAATTATACTCCTAAATATATAATTGAAACTTTTGGTAATGTTCCAATATCACAATTTAATTGTTTATCTTGTAGAGTAGCGATGTATGTGGCAACTATAATTATTTGTAATCAAAAAAAGATAAAATTTGTAGCAGATGGAGCGAGAAAAAGTCAGTCGTTTGCTATTGAACAAGATATATTAATAAATCAATTTGAATCGTTTTTTAAACAATATAGCATCAAAATTGAGTATCCATTGTTAAATGCAATAAGTGATTTTGATATAAAAAATGAAATTTTAGCTAGAGGTTTTGTTCCGAAAACATTAGAATCACAATGTTTATTAGGTATTCCAATTGGTGAGCAAAAGTTATCAGAAGAAGTTATTTTTTCTATTTCAAAAGTTTTTGATTTGTATATAAAACAAAAAGCTCAATATATTATAATTAAATATAAAAAATTAAAATTTGATTGAAATTTAGTATAAGAAAATATTTACAATAAAGTAAAGGAGTTTAATGACTTATGGATAATATATTAAAAAGCATTTTACATGTTCAAAAAAATAGCAAACATGTAACTATTAAAGAAGAAAAACTTAATGAAATAATAAAACAAATAAATGTTGTAAATTGTAAACATTGGCTCGAAAGTAATCCATTTGATATACTATCACTTGATATAAAGGATTTAGTTCAAGTGTTACTTATTTATCATTCAGTTGGTTTTTGCTATTGGAAAGAGCCTAAATGGGTAGTTGAAATAGATAAAGTCAAATATGATGGTGGATTTGCCATGCTTGGATTGCTAGTAAATAGATTTAAAAAAGATACTTCAAAAATTAGTGATACTGAGTTTTTAAAAATGGTAAAAGCTGATAACGATATTCCTTTATTAGAAGATAGATTAAATAATTTGAGCAAAATAGAAGATGATTTTTATCAAGAAATTAAAAATATAAAAAATGACATAGAATTATTTAATTACATTATAAACAAATATAAATATTTTAAAGATGAATCTGTTTATAATAATGAAAAGATATATTTTTATAAATTAGCGCAATTGCTTGTTTCTGATATTCTACATATCAGAGAAATAAAAGAAAACATTATTGTTGATTACACGAATTTAATTGGATGTGCTGATTATAAAATTCCACAAGTGTTAAATTGTTATGGAATATTAGCATATAGTAAAGAACTAAATAAAATTATAGAAAATAAACAAGAAATTGAATCAAACTCTATTTATGAAATAGAAATTAGGGCCAATACTTTAGCGGTTATTAATGAAATTTATATTAAGACTAATAAAATTATGCCAAGGATACAAATAAACGATTTTATTTGGTTGATGGGGCAAGATAAAACAAAAATGACTAAGTTATATCATCGTACTTATACAAAATGCTATTAATCAAAATGTATAAATGCAGTTAATTAAATAGTCAAGAGGTAAAATAAATGAAAGAAAAAAGAGATTTATATAATAATCAATTAGAATTAAGTGGGAAAACATACTTTAAAGGAGACAAAATTCCAAAAAATTATTATCCAATGGTCGTAATGGTCGCAATTCAAAATTCAAATGGAGAATTTTTAATGCAAAAAAGAGTTGAGGCTAAAGGAGGAGACTGGGGTATTACTGGTGGACATCCAAAACACGGAGAAACTCCCAAACAAGGAATTATTACTGAAGTAAAAGAGGAATTAGGTATAGACATTAGCAATCATAAAATTATCGAATTTCAAAGAGGATGCGATGGAAAAGATTGTTATATAATGTATTATACAAAAATAGATTTAGATGTAAATGAATTAGTAATTCAATTAGATGAACTAACAGAGGTTAAATGGTTTAGTATTGAAAGGTTGCAACAAATGGTTGATACTGGAGAGTTGAATAACGATCAAGTAGAGTTTTTTATTAAATGTATTGAATATTTAAATAATTAAAAAGTGATGTGAGAAAATTAATCACAGATGTTAATTTAAAAAATAATTGGTTAAAATTTCAAAATAAAAAACACATATAAAAAGCTTATAGAAAAAAGAGGTTAGTTAAAAAGAAATTGCTGTTTTTGTAAAAAAACTAAATGCAATTTTTAGTTTAGATTTATTGTGTACAATCAATTATTTTCTGTTTTGTTATTTTACTTAAGTATCTTGTAACTTAAGCTAACTTCATCTTCTTTTATGTATTTGAGATGGAGTTTTTTTGTTATTTCTATTCCACCTTTTTGCCAAGAAGAATATGGAACACAATAAAAGATGTTTGAAATTTTTTCTTTTGTTTTTAAATCCAGTTTAATATCAGAAGGTTTTGAAAATTCCCACCCATTATCTGTTAATATAATTTTAAATAACAATTTAAAATTTTCTACCCCTAATTCTTTTTTTTTATTAAATATTCTTACTACAGAATCTGGTTTGTATTTATCTACAATGAATAATAACATTAATTTAGTTTCTCTAAAATATAAAGTTAAAGAACAGTTTTTATCTTCGAATTTACCAATCACAGTATCCATTTCTACTATACCGTTGCTGGACTTTAAAAAATAGGTAAAATATGCTATAATTATATATGAGATTTAATTTGGATTATACTAATTAAAAAACTAAATAAAAGAAGACAGTAAATAATTATGGATATGAAACAAAAATTTGAAATGCGTAAGAAAAAAGAGAAGAAATAGAAACTGGATAAAGTTGTAACAAAACGAATATCAATTGGCAAATGGGGAATAAAGGATGAATTGCTATAAACCCAGTATTTATAAGGTGATGTTCAAAAAAGTTTTTACATCTTTGAGTTAGAAAATGAGCTGAATTGCAAATTAGAGCTTTGATCAAATAAAACGCAAATGTGTACATCTTGTTTGATGAATAATGATATTTATCTTGCAAAAATTTAATAGCAGAGTTATTTGATGTGACAAGAAGTACAATAACTGGACATATTAGTTATATATTTAAGGAGGGTGAATCGCATTAGCAAAAGCACCATCGAAAAAACCAATATTGCTTTTTCAGATAAGCCAGTAAAAATATATAATTTAGATATTATATTAGTCTTAATCCATTGTAAGCACTAGTGTTGGTAAAATAAAAATTTTTATAAAATTATAATAATATTTGTTGGAGGTAGGTAAAATGAATAAAGTAAAAAAATATGGTGAAATATTGATGATTTGGCCATGTAATTTGAATTGCTATTATTGTCTGAAAAACGAAATTAAAGATAAAAATGAAGATAGCTATGTAAATACACATTTTTTAAAATGGAAAAATTTCGAAAAATTTATCAATACCTTAAAAGAACAAGATATTGATACAATATATTTATCAAGTATAAATACAGAACCTATGTTATATAAATATTTAAAAGAGTTAATATTATATCTAAAAAATCAAAAATTAAAAGTTGGAATCAGAACAAATGGAGTATTACTTAGTCAGGAAAAAAATATAAATATATTAAGACTATTAGATGAAAAAATTTCAATTTCTTTGCAGGGAATACATTATGATACATTTGTAAATATAACAGGAACTAATTTATTTTTTGATGTAGAAAAATTGTTAATTAAATTAAGAGAAAAAAATTTGAAGGTACGATTTACTTTTGTTGTAAATGTAGAAAATTATCGAGAATTAGATAGTTTAATTCAATTATTAGAAAAATATAGTGAAAATATTAAGTATTTGCAAATTAGAAAAATATATAAATATTATGAAGCAAATCAAAAAGATTTTTGCGATGATATGAATAAATACTTTGATGTTAAAGAGTTATTAGAAAAAAAATATAAAAAAATTGAAGGATTTTATGAAAGTGTAGGTGTACAGACTAGTAAAAAATTAAAAATATATTTTTGGGATGATGTGTTCAAAAAAGAAAGTGTACAATCACTGAACTATTTTGTAGATGGGACTATATCTGACAATACATTGTTACTACAATGTTATAATGAAGAAAGAAAAAAGGAGAATTTTTAAGATGGAAAAAGAGTTGGCAATAAAAAATTATTATAATAATGAATACAATGAAGAAGATAGGTTGAAAAATGGCTGCGATAATAGACACAAAATAGAATTTGAATATAAGAAAAAAGTCATATGTGAAGAGGTATTAAAGAAAAATAAGCCTTGTAATATATTAGATTTAAGTTGTGGTACGGGAATATATGCAATAGAATTAGCGAAGTTAGGTCATTATGTAGAAGCTAGTGATTTAGTAGAAGAGCATATAGAAATATTGAATAAAAAAGTATTAGATTTTAATTTGAGAGAACACATTAGTACATCTTCAAGTAATATTTTGAATATAGATTATGGAAAAAAACAATTTGATGTAGTTTTACTTGGTGGCGCAATTTATCATTTGCATTCATATGAAGATAAAAAAAAGGCAGTAAACAATGCTAAAAAATATTTGAAAAAAGATGGCATATTGATTATTGATTTTTTGCCGAAATTGCACGGAAAGATTCAAAATATTATTTTAGATAGCGGTATATTAGATAATGAAGAAGAACCAACAATAGAAATTCATAATGATATATTCAGTTATAATACTGTAGAAGAAATGAAATCAATTATAGTAGAAAAAGAATATGATATGAAATTTTTAACAACAGATTTTATATCAAAATTTATCAAGGATGATATAAATAATTTGAGCGATGAACAATTGAATAAATGGATTCAACTGTTAGAAAAGGTCAATGAAAACTTTAATTTAGTTGATATTGGTGAACATGCATTGGTAATTTGCACAAAAATATGAGTTGAAAAATACATGGAATTATAAAGTAAATAAGTTAATAAAATTGTATTAAAAAATAAAAATAAAATATAATTGGGTGGCAAATAGATAATAAAGTAAAACAGGAGGTAAATAATTATGGACATGTATCAAAAAAGAAAATTACGTAAAGAAAAAAAAGAAAATGTTGTAGTTGATAAAATAGAAGAAAGAAAAACAAATATTAACTGGTATCCTGGTCATATGGCGAAAACTAAAAGGTTGATAAGCGAAATGCGTGACTTAATAGACGTTGTTTATGAAGTAGTAGATGCTAGAATACCTTATTCATCAAAATTAAAAGAAATAGATGAACTTATTTATAATAAACCTAAAATTATAGTAATGACTAAAATGGATTTATGTGATAAATATGAAACAAAAAAATGGATGAATTATTATGAAAAACAAGGAAGTAAAGTTATAGGTGTAGATTTAGAAAATAACTTTAATATGAATGGATTAATTAATTTAACAAAAGAATTAATGAATGAAAGAAATGAAAAAAGAACAAACAAAGGATTGAGTATTAGAAAAACAAGAGTTTTAATTATAGGCGTTCCAAATGCAGGAAAATCAACTTTAATAAATCGTTTAGTTGGTAAAAAAACAGTTAATACAGGTAATAAACCAGGGGTTACAAAAAGTTTAAGTTGGATTAGAATATCATCAGACTTAGAATTATTAGATTCACCAGGTATATTATGGCCTAAATTAGATGAAGGAAACATTGGTTTTAATTTAGCGTCTTTTACAGCAATAAAAGAAGAAATTTTACCTCTTGATCATGTCGCGGCATATATATTAAAAAATCTTTCACTATACTATCCAAACATTTTAAAAGAAAGATTTGGAATAGAAGAATATGATGAAGAAGAAATAATAGAAGCATATGATATTATTGGTAAAAAAAGAGGCTGCTTAATTAAAGGCGGGGAAGTAGATTACGATAAAGTAATAAATATAATAATAAATGATGTAAAAAATGGAGCAATAAAAAATATAACATTTGACAGGTTTTTAAATGACTAATTTAAAATCTCTAGAGCAACAAGTAAATGACTATATAGTAGATGGTAATTTTCATAAACATGATTTTTTTGAAAAAATACAATACTATCATGAAGTTAATAATTTGTTATATCAAAAATCTTATGATTTTGTAATGAAAAAAAAGATGTATGCCCACAAACTAAAGTATCTATAAAAGAAAAATTAAAAATTATTACTGATTTTTATAAAAAACTTGATTATGATATTGATGTTGAAGAATTAATAAACAAAGGTATAATAGAATTTTCTTTTATAGAAGATGAAGATATAAAAGGGAAATCATATCAGGTAAACGAAAAATATTTAATTGATTTAACAGAAACTGGATTCCTAATAGATGCCTGTATTTTAGTTCATGAAATATCCCATCATAAAAATGCACCTACTGGACAAAGGTCTATAACTAATGACATGATTACAGAAGGAATTGCTTATTGTGAAGAATTATTATTCATTGATTATTTAGAAGAAATAGGTTATCAATCAGATGTTCAAGTAAGAAAAGTTGGTTTGATAAATGGTATTTTTGAAATAACAGATGATAGTTATTCAATTTTAAAAATGTTTAATCTATATTCACAATTAGGTAGTTTATCAAAAGATAGTTACTCAATGCTTTATACTGATGATAATTATGAAATGTGTATAGAAGAATTAGAAGAAAAGTTTTTCAAAAAAGATATAAAATTATACTTTAGAATGTTTTATACATTTGGTTATTTTATAGCTATTTATTTATATGAAAATTATTTAATTAATAAAAATTATGATAAAATAAGAGAACTACATACATTAATTAATGAATTAAGTTTACCGGATTTATTAGAGCATATAAAATTATATAGCATAAAAGATAATGAAAAAACAATAAAAAAATTTATGAGTAGAGGCGAAGGAGTAAATAAAAATGGATAGAGAACAATTAATTCAATTAATAGAAACAATAAAAATAGATAAGGATAAATTTTGGATTTTATCTTCTTCAGCATTAGTATTAAGAAAACTTTATGATAAAGCAAACGATTTGGATATAGCAGTAACAAGAGAAGGACTAGAACAATTAAAAAAGCAGTATGATTTATTGGAAAAAGAAAATGGATGGTTTAAAGTTAATGATAAAATTGAATGCTGCGTAGATGAATATGAAGACTATAAAGTCGAAAAAACAAAAGAATATAATTTAGAAAGTTTAGAAAAATATTTTGAATACTTAAAAAGTAGTAAAAGAGAAAAGGATATTATAAAATACAAAATAGTCAAAGAAGAATTATTAAAAAGAAATATTATAATTAATGATGCATATAACGAAAAAGTATGATAAAAAAATTTATGAGTAAGGGAGAATGAAATGAATAGTTTAACACTCGCATATTTAGGCGATAATATTTATGAAACTTATGTAAGAAAACATTTAGTAGATAAAGGAATAGTAAAGGTTAGTTTACTTCAAAAAGAAGCAAGCAAGTATTCATCTGCTAAAGGACAAGCATCTTTCGTAAAAATATTAATAGAAAAAAATTTCTTTATTCAAGAAGAATTAGATGTATACTATAGAGGAAGAAATGCTAAAAGTCACACAAAACCAAAGAACACAGACATCGTAACGTATAAAATAGCAACCGGTTTAGAAGCATTGATAGGTTATCTTTATATAAACGATCAGCATGATAGAATCAAAAAAATAATGGAAGAAATATTAGGAGAATAATTATGTATATATATGGAAAAAATAGTGTTGAAGAAATATTAAAAAAAGAGAAAAAAATAAAGAAAGCATATATTTATAAAAAATTTAGTGACAAATTTATAATATCTGCTATAGAAAAATTGAATATTCCAACTTTTTACGTTGAAAAATATGAATTAGATAAACTTGCATCTGGAAATCATCAAGGTATAATAGTATCTGTTCCTGATTTTGAATATTGCGATTATACAGAATTTACTAATAATGAAAATTCTTTAATTGTTATTTTAGATCATATAGAAGATCCTCATAATTTTGGAGCAATAATAAGAACTTGTGAAGCTGCTGGAGTAGATGGAATTATAATACCAAAAGATAGAAGCGTAGAAGTAAATTCAACTGTTGCTAAAGTAAGTGTTGGAACACTAGAAAACGTAAAAATTTCAAAAGTGACTAATATTAACGAAACAATCAAAAGACTAAAAAAATTAGGATATTGGATAGTTGGAACAGATATGGACGGACAAAACTATCGAACAATAGATTATAAAGGAAAAACAGCAATAGTTATTGGTAATGAAGGAAAAGGAATGTCGAGATTAACAACAGAATCTTGTGACTTTATAGCTACAATACCAATGCAAGGAACAGTTAATAGCTTAAATGCAAGTGTCGCTGCTGCAATAGTAATATTTGAAGCAATAAAATAAAGGGTGGTTATATGGATTATAAAGAATTTAATGATTTTGAACTTTTATCTTATATAGGAGAACAAAATGAAGAAGCAAATGAAATTATGTACAAAAAATATCAACCTCTTATTAAAAGTTTAGCAAGACAACTATTTGATAGAAACTTTAGTAATTCATTTGAACTAAATGATTTGATTCAAGAAGGTATGATTGGACTAAATAAAGCAATAGTTGAATTTAACGACTCAAAAGAAACTATATTTTATACATTTGCATATACCTGTATTAAAACTACAATGATTAGTTATATCGTAAAACATAATAGACAAAAAAATAAAATATTAAACGAATCAATTTCCTTAGAAATCGAAGAAGATGATTATAAAAAAAATGAGTTTATGTTAGAAGATAACAGTTTAAATCCAGAAGTTGTTTTAATAAACAATGAATTTAAAAAAGAATTAATGCAAATTGCAAAAAATAATTTAACTAGTTTTGAACTAGAAGTATTTGAACTTAAATTAAAAAACTTTAATTATAAAGAAATTGCTGAAATACTAAAAAAAGACTCTAAATCCATAGATAATGCACTACAAAGAATAAAAAGCAAAATGAAATATAAAATTAATTAATAAAAGATATAATACTTATTGACTGAGATATAATACTATGGTATTATTTATTTAAGGCACATAGGTGTTTTTATTTTGGAAAAAGGAGTCATTATGGAAGAAAAAACAAAAAAACCAAAAACACAAAGTAAAAAAACAACAACTAAAAAAACAGCAAAGAAAACAACTAAAAAACCAGTTGTAAAAGTAGAAAAACAAGAAGAAAAAAAAGTAGAAGTAAAAAAGGAAACTTCTAAAAAACAAAAAGTAGAAGTTAAAAAAGAAACTTCTAAAAAAACCAAAGTTGATAAAAAAAAGAAAGCAACAAAAAAACAATCATTTTTTAAAAAAGGTATTTCATTTTTAAAAGATGTAAAAAAAGAATTAGGGAAAGTGAATTGGCCTAACAAAAAAAATATGACAACAAATACGATTGCAACAATCACGTTTATAATTGTATTCGCATTATATTTTTCATTAGCAGATTTAATAATCGCTGGGCTTAAGATGTTGGTGGCGTAAATGAATAAAGAATGGTATGTAGTAAACACTTACTCAGGACATGAAAATAAAGTAAAAGAAAAATTAGAAATGCGTGCTAATTCTATGGGAATGGAAGATTTTATTCATAGAATAGTTGTTCCAGAACAAGAAGAAGTAGAAATAAAAGAAGGAAAAGAAGTAAAAAAAGTAAAAAAAATGTTTCCTGGTTATATTCTAGTTGAAATGGTAATGAATGATGATGCATGGTTTATTGTAAGAAATACTCCGGGTGTTACAGGATTTATCGGTTCATCTGGTAAAGGAGCAAAACCATTTCCATTAACTCCAATGGAAGTAGACAAAATATTAGGAACTATGGGTATATCTAGATTACAATTAGGAAATGAATTAGAAATAGATTCAACTGTTAAAGTAATCAATGGACCATTTACAAATATGTTTGGTAAAGTAAGAAATGTTTTGTCAGAAGAATCAAAAGTAGAAGTAGCGTTAGATTTATTTGGACAAGAAACTATTGTTGAATTAGGGCTTACTGAAATAGAAAAAGCATAAAAATAGATTAATATCTATTTTTTTTAATAAAACAAATGAAAATCCTTTACAAATCAAAGTGTTTTGTGGTATTATTAACTCGCTATATTTTATATATGGCATTTTAAGTGGGAGCTTTATATCTTTTAGTTTTGGTATTTAACCAAATGAAAAGCGGAGAACTAGAAGCATTTGAACCACTCATGAAAAGCGAAAATTAAATATTAGGAGGTGTTTTTCGTGGCAAAAAACGTAACAAGAGAAATTAAATTACAAATCCCAGCGGGAAAAGCAACACCAGCTCCACCAGTAGGAACAGTGTTAGGGCCAGCAGGAATTAACTTACAAGAATTTTGTACTAAATATAACGACGCAACTAAAGACAAAATGGGAGATATTTTACCAGTTGAAATTAAAGTTTATGACGATAGAAGTTTTGACTTTGTAATTAAAACTCCACCAGCATCATTCTTGTTAAAAAAATATACAAAAATTAAATCAGGTTCAGCTAAAGGATCTAAAGAAGTTGTAGCAACAATTTCAAAAGATGAAATAAAAGAAATCGCTGAAACAAAATTAGTTGATTTAAACGCATATGATGTAGATGCAGCTATCAAAATTATAGCTGGAACTGCAAAAAATATGGGAATTGAAATCAAAGATTAAAATAGAGATTATATTATAATCCTAGTGGGAGGATCCGCATCCCTAAATACCACAAGGAGGTTAGGAAAAATGAAAAAAAGCAAAAAATACGTTGAAGCTTCAAAATTAGTTGAAAAAAACAATTTATATTCTAAAGAAGAAGCAATTAAATTAGTAAAAGAAACATCTACTACTAAATTTGATAGTACAGTTGAACTTGTATTACATTTAAACTTAGATACAAAAAAAGCTGATCAACAATTAAGAGGAGCTATTGTATTACCAAATGGTACTGGTAAAACTAAAAAAGTTTTAGTTATTGCAAAAGGTGAACAAGCAAAAGCAGCAACACTAGCTGGTGCAGATTTTGTTGGGGATATCGATATGTTAACTAAAATCGAAAAAGAAAACTGGTTTGGATTCGATACAATGGTAGCAACTCCAGACATGATGCCAGCTTTAGGTAAACTTGGTAAAATTTTAGGTCCAAAAGGTCTAATGCCAAATCCAAAAACTGGAACAGTTACAGTTGATGTAAAAAAAGCAGTTGAAGATGTTAAAAAAGGTAAAGTAGAATACCGTACAGATTCTTATGGAAATGTAGCAGTATCTATTGGTAAAGTATCTTTTAATGAAGATAAATTATTAGAAAACCTAAACGCTTTCGTATCATTAATTTTAAAAACAAAACCAGCAGTAGTTAAAGGTAAATACGTTAAAAACGTATCAGTATCTTCTACAATGGGTCCTGGAATTAAAATTGATGCAAATAGCTTTGACAACTAATACTTAGTATGTTATAATCTAGGTGTTTGAAAAAATCAAATATTTACCGTAGACAGTAGGGACTAGTTAGTTTAATAATCCTACCGAGGAACTTTAAAAAGATTTTACTTTTAAAAAGTTTATTCCCTACGGTTTTATCGTAGGGAATTTTTATTTACGGTATTACACGAAATAAGGAGGTGTAATATGGCAAGCAAAAAAATATTGAACGCAAAACAAGACGTAATTAATGAAATTAGCGAAAAAGTAAAAGGAGCAGCAACAGTTGTATTCTTTGAATATCATAATTTAACAGTTACTGAAATGACAGAACTAAGAAGAAAACTAAGAGAAACTGGTTCTGAATTAAAAGTATATAAAAATACTTTGACACAAAGAGCTTTAGCGGACTTAAATTTTGATTTAGGAAATGACTTAGTTGGACCAAAAGCAGTAGCATTTGGAACAGATACAATCTTACCAATCAAAACAGTAAGCGAATTTGCAAAAGCACACCCAGCTTTAGAAATGAAAGTTGGAATCGTTGATGGTGAAATTACTACACTTGATACATTAGAAAAATTAGCATCTATCCCTTCAAGAGATACATTGTTAACAATGTTAGCATCTGGACTTATGGGAGTTGTTAAAGATTTATCAATCGGTTTAGACTTATATGCTAAACAATTAGAAGAAAAATAAGAAATAGGAGGAATTTATAATGGCAAAATTTACAAAAGATGAATTTATTAATGGTTTAAAAGAAATGACTATTCTTGAAGTTAAAGAATTAGTTGACGCAATGAAAGAAGAATTTGGTGTTGATCCAAGTGCAGTAGCAGTAGCAGCAGCACCTGTAGCAGCTGAAGAAGCAAACACAACAGTAACAGTTACATTAACTGCAGCTGGAGCAAATAAAATTGCTGTAATTAAATTAGTTCGTGAAATCACTGGACTAGGATTAAAAGAAGCAAAAGACGTTGCAGATAACGGTGGAGCTATCAAAGAAAACATTTCTAAAGAAGACGCTGAAGAATTAAAAGCTAAATTTACTGAAGCTGGAGCAACAGTAGAAGTTAAATAATTAAAATGACTGTATTTAATACAGTTTTTTTATTACAAAATTATGATAAAAAAATCATAAAAATACTTTACATTAATATTATTATTTGTTATAATCAATTTTGTAGCAATATTTCTTGGAATTAGGAGCTGGTCCTATGGTAATAATTAATTTTTAAAAGAAACATTTTAAACCTGTACTTTTTAGTATGGGTTTTAATCGTCTAAAAAGAAGGTGTATTATGAGCTATTATTTTTCAAATGATGAAAACCTAAAAAGCGAAGAAAAACAATACGATACTATGATTAATGGTATTAAATTTTCTTTCATAACAGACAATGGAGTTTTTTCTAAAAATAAATTAGACTTTGGGACAAGATCCTTGTTAGAAAATATTGATGATATAAAAGGAGACGTCCTTGATATCGGATGTGGATATGGTCCTATAGGAATCTATATTGCTAAAAAATTCAATCTAATACCAGACATGATTGATATTAATAAAAGAGGGCTTAAACTTGCAAAAAAAAATGCCGAACTTAATAAAGTTGAGGTAAATATTTTTGAAAGTGATATTTATGAAGCTGTTAAAAAAAGATACGACTTTATAATCAGCAACCCACCAATTAGGGTAGGAAAAAGGGTGTTATATCAATTATTATTTGAAGCGAAAAACCATTTAAAAGAAAATGGACAGCTAATAATAGTAATTAACAAAGACCAAGGAGCTAAATCATTAATTAAAGATTTAGAAAAAGACTACAAAATTGCTAGCATAAACAAAAACAAAGGATTTTTTGTTATATGCGCCGTAAATAATTTTCAATAAAATTGATAATTATTAATCTAACTTATTTTAAAAATGCCAAAATAAGTATAAGTAAAATAGTGTACAGGGGTGAATGAATGGCTTATAAAGAAATAAAATATGGTGATCACCGTAATCGTAGAAGTTATGCAAAATCGGATAACGCAATTGAATTATCTAACCTTTTAGAAGTTCAAAAAAAATCTTATGATTGGTTTATAACAGAAGGTATGAAAGATGTTTTAACTGATATTTTTCCAGTAGAAAGCTTTACAGGGAATTTAACATTAGAATTCGGAGAATACTTCTTTGATCAACCAAGATACTCAATTAAAGAGTGTAAAGAAAGAGACTCTACTTTTGCATCTCCAATTAAAGTAGCCGCAAGATTATTTAATGGGGAAACAGGAGAAGTAAAAGAACAAGAAATTTATTTAGGTGACATGCCTATAATGACAGACTCAGGAACATTTGTAATAAATGGTGCTGAACGTGTAATCGTATCGCAATTAGTGCGTTCTCCTTCTGCTTATTATGCAAGAGAAAACGATAAAAACGGAAGAAAAGTTGTAACAGCGCAAATAATTCCAACAAGAGGAACATGGTTAGAATATGAAACTGACGCAAGAGATGTAATATATGTAAGAATTGATAGAACTCGTAAAGTTCCAATTACTACATTACTTCGTGCCATTGGATTATCAAACGATGAAGATATCGTTGAATTATTTGGAGAAAGTTTAAACTTATCTAAAACAATAGAAAAAGATGTTAATAAAAATACAGATGAAGCATTAATTGATATTCACTCTAAATTAAGACCAGGTGAACCTTCAACTTTAGATAGTGCTAAAAACCAATTGATTTCTAGATTTTTTGACGCATTTAAATATGACTTAGCAAGAGTAGGACGTTATAAATATAATAAAAAATTAAATGTAGCGGACCGTTTACTAAACTCTAAAATAGCTGAAGATATAATTTTAAATGACAAAATTATAGTTGAAAAAGGTAATACAGTAACAAAAGAAAATATTGAAGCAGTAAAAGAAGCGTTAGCAGCTGGATTTGGTGTTAAAGAAGTTTTAATTAATGAAGATTTAGATACTTATAATAAAGTACAAATTGTTAAAATATACTCAA
The DNA here is from genome assembly GCA_044432805.1 of Mycoplasmatota bacterium. Classification (GTDB taxonomy): domain Bacteria; phylum Bacillota_I; class Bacilli_A; order RF39; family UBA660; genus CAYJEO01. The sequence continues at coordinate 47,451 of JAWXUI010000004.1, forward strand.
ATATTGATCCTGAAAAAGTTATTAATGTAATTGGTAATGATCAAAGTATAGAAGAAAAAAGATTAACTATTTCTGATATATATGCATCAGTATCATATTATTTAAACTTAATTGAAAATGTTGGTAATGTTGATGAAATAGACCACTTATCAAACCGTCGTGTTCGTCAAGTTGGTGAATTATTACAAAACCAATTTAGAATTGGTATTAGCAGAATTGAACGTGTTATTAGAGATAGAATGAGTACTCAAGAAATAACTGAAGTAACTCCAAAAACTCTAATAAATATCAGACCATTAACAGCAGCTATTAAAGAATTCTTTGGTAGTAGCCAATTATCACAATTCATGGATCAAACTAACCCAATCGCCGAACTTGCTCATAAAAGAAGATTATCAAGTTTAGGTTCTGGTGGATTATCAAGAGACAGAGCTGGTATGGAAGTACGTGACGTTAACGCATCACACTATGGAAGACTTTGCCCAATCGAATCTCCAGAAGGACAAAATATCGGACTTATCACTTCTTTAGCATCTTATGCAAGAGTAAATGAATATGGATTTATTATGACTCCATATAGAAAAGTTAACGATACAAAATTATCAGAAGAAATTATTTATATGACTGCTGATGAAGAATTAGATTATTACATTTCACAAGCAACAGTAAATTTAACTGAAGATGAATGTATAAAAGACGAACGTGTTCCTGTTAGATATCGTGGAGAAACTATTCTTGTAAATAAAGAACAAGTTGACTTTATTGATGTATCAGCGCAACAAGTTGTATCTATTACAACATCAGGAATTCCATTCCTAGAACACGATGATGGAAAAAGAGCATTGATGGGTGCCAACATGCAACGTCAAGCAATACCTTTATTAAAAGCAGAAGCACCATTAGTAGGTACTGGTATCGAAGCAATTGCTGCAAGAGACTCAGGAGCTGTAATTATGGCCAAAGCTGATGGAATTGTTGACTATGTTGACTCTAAAAAAATAATTATAAAAACTAAAGGTGGAAAAGATGTATATCATTTAAATTCATTTGAAAGATCAAATGCCGGAACATGTTATCATCAACGACCAATCGTAAAAGTAAATGATAAAATAGCTAGAGGTGTAGTTATTGCTGATGGACCATCAACTGAATTAGGTGAAATGGCATTAGGAAGAAACGTAACTGTAGCATTCATGAACTATAATGGATATAATTATGAAGATGCCATCATTTTAAATGAAACTTTAGTAAGAGATGATGTTTATACATCAATTCATATAGAAGATTATCAAATAGAATGTCGTGACACTAAATTAGGACCAGAAGAATTTACAAGAGATATCCCAAATGTGGGAGAAGAAGCTCGTAAAAACTTAGATGAAAACGGAATCGTTAGAATCGGTACTGAAGTTGGAGACGACGATATATTAGTAGGGAAAGTAACACCTAAAGGTATGGCTGAACTTACTAGTGAAGAAAAATTATTACACGCTATCTTTGGTGAAAAAACTAGAGAAGTAAGAGATACTTCATTACGTGTATCACACGGTGGAGGCGGAATCGTTCACGATGTTAAAATATTTACAAAAGAAAATTGTGACGAATTAAGCGCCGGTGTATCTATGAGAGTAAGAGTTTATATAGCTCAAAAACGTAAAATTACTGTTGGAGATAAAATGGCTGGACGTCATGGTAATAAAGGTGTTATTTCATTAGTATTACCAAGTGAAGATATGCCTTACATGGCTGATGGTAGACAAGTAGATATATTATTAAATCCACTTGGAGTTCCATCGCGTATGAATATTGGACAAATATTAGAAATGCATTTAGGTGCAGCAGCAAAAGAATTAAACATACATGTAGCTACTCCAGTATTTAGTGGTGCTAATAGAACTGAAATCATTGATGCATTAAAAGAAGCAAACTTAGATGAAGATGGAAAAACTGTTCTTTATGATGGAAGAACTGGTGAACCATTTGAAAATAGAATATCTGTTGGTGTAATGTATATGATTAAACTGCATCACATGGTTGATGACAAATTACATGCACGTGCAACTGGACCTTATAGTTTAGTAACACAACAACCACTAGGTGGTAAAGCTCAATTTGGTGGACAAAGATTTGGAGAAATGGAAGTTTGGGCACTTTATGCTTATGGAGCTGCGCATATTTTACAAGAAATGATGACTATTAAGTCAGATGACGTTGTAGGACGTGTAAAAGTATATGAAGCATTAGTAAAAGGTGAACCAATACCAACATCTGGAATCCCAGAATCATTTAGAGTATTAGTAAAAGAATTCCAAGCATTAGGATTAGATATTACAGTACTAGATGGTGAAGGTAATTATCAAGAACTAAAAGACTTAGAAGAAGAAGAAAAAGATTTTGTAATTGGTGATTTACCTCCGGTTGAACCACCATTAGAAAAAGCAATTGAAAAAGAAATAGAACAAGAAATAGAAGAAATTGTTGAAAGTGAATCTGAAGAATTAGAAGATTTAGAGCCAACAGAAGAAGAACTTATGAAAGGGGATGAATTTTAATGGATGTTAATAACTTTGAAGGGTTAAAAATAGCCATCGCATCGCCAGAAAAAATAAGAGCTTGGTCGTATGGTGAGGTTAAAAAAGCCGAAACAATTAACTATCGTACTTTAAAACCAGAACGTGACGGATTATTTTGTGAAAAAATATTTGGACCTACAAAAGACTACGAATGTTCTTGTGGAAAGTATAAAAGATTAAGATATAAAAATATCGTATGTGATAGATGTGGAGTAGAAGTAACACGTGCAAAAGTACGTCGTGAAAGAATGGGACATATTGAACTAGCTACTCCTTGTTCTCATATTTGGTTTTTTAAAGGAATTCCATCTCGTATGGGTTTAGTGCTTGATATGTCTCCAAGAGACTTAGAAGAAGTACTATACTTCGTATCTTACGTAGTATTAGATCCAGGAGCTGCGCCTTTAGAAAAAAAACAAACTATAAGTGATAAAGAATACCGTACATACTATGAAAAATATGGAAACACATTTAGAGTAGGTATGGGAGCAGAAGCAATCAAAGAATTACTTGAACAAGTAACTGTTGAAGAAGATATTGAAAAAATAACAAAAGAAATAGAAGATATCAAAGATGCAAACAGTCAAAAAAGAATTCGTTTAGTAAAACGTTTAGATGTATTATCAGCAATTCAAACTTCTGGAAATAAACCAGAATGGATGATCTTAACGGCATTGCCAGTTATTCCTCCGGAATTAAGACCGATGATTCAATTAGATGGTGGAAGATTTGCTACATCTGATTTAAATGATTTATACAGAAGAGTAATAAACAGAAATAATAGATTAAAAAAATTAATGGAATTAGGAGCGCCTTCAATTATCATTCAAAATGAAAAACGTATGTTGCAAGAAGCAGTAGACGCTTTAATTGATAATGGTAGAAGAGGTAGAAATATCACAGGTGCTGGAAACAGACCATTAAAATCTTTATCTAGTATGTTAAAAGGTAAACAAGGTCGTTTTAGACAAAACTTACTTGGTAAACGTGTTGACTATTCTGGACGTTCAGTAATCGTTGTTGGACCAAATTTAAAAATGTATGAATGTGGTATTCCAAAAGAAATGGCTTTAGAATTATTTAAACCACATGTAATAAACGGACTTGTTTCAAAAGATATAGCATCAAATATTAAAGCTGCTAAAAAAATGATTGAAAATCAAGATCCTAGAGTTTGGAACATAGTTGAAGAAAAAATAAAAGAACACCCAGTAATGCTTAACAGAGCACCAACTCTACATAGATTAGGTATTCAAGCATTCGAACCAAAATTAATAGACGGAAGAAGTATTAGACTTCATCCACTTGTATGTGCTGCATTTAATGCTGACTTTGATGGAGACCAAATGGCTATCCACGTTCCAATTTCACAAGAAGCGCAAGCAGAAGCAAGAATATTAATGCTTGGGGCAAACAATATCTTGAAACCTTCAGATGGTAAACCAATCGTTACTCCAGGTCAAGATATGGTGCTTGGTAACTACTATATAACTATGGAAGTTCCAGGAGCTAATGGTGAAGGTAGAGTATTTAAAGATGAAAATGAAGCATTAATGGCTTATGAGAGAAAAGAATTAACACTTCACACTCGTATAGCACTTCCTGTATCATCATTTAAATATAAAATATTCCCAGATAGCTATTTAGATAAATATTTAGTAACAACAGTAGGTAAAATTAAATTTAATGAAATCTTCCCTGATTCATTCCAATATATCAATGATTCAAGTGTTGAAAATATCGAACGTGTTACACCAACAAAATATTTATTAGAAAAAGGTACTAATATACCAGAAGCAATTGCTTTAATGCCAATAGTAGATGCATTTAACAAAGGTATTTTATCTAAATTTATTGCACAAATCTATAAAAGATATCATATTACTGAAACTTCAGTAATGCTTGATAAACTAAAAGATTTAGGATTTAAATATTCAACAATTGCAGGTATTTCTATATCTATTTCTGATATAAAAGAATCTGTTAAAAAACCAGTTATATTAGCTGAAGCTCAAGATTTAGTTGACTCTGTTAATAAACAATTTAAAAGAGGTTTAATAACTGATCAAGAAAGATATGAAAAAGTTGTAAGTGTTTGGTCTGATGCCAAAAAAGAAGTTCAAAAAGAATTAGAAGAAATGGTAGTAGAAGACAGATACAATCCTATATCTATCATGATGATGTCTAAAGCTCGTGGTGATATTAGTTCACATACACAATTAGTTGGTATGAGAGGTTTATTCTCAAAACCAAATGGTCAATCAGGTGAAATTCCAGTTAAATCTTCATTTAGTGAAGGTGTTACAATTACAGAATTCTTCTCATCTACGCATGGAGCTCGTAAAGGAGCAGTTGATACTGCCTTAAAAACAGCCAATGCCGGGTACTTAACTCGTCGTTTAGTTGATGTAGTACAAGATGTTATTGTAAAAACAGATGATTGCCACACTGATCAAGGTGTAGTTGTTGAAGCATTTATTAATGATAGAGATAACACAACAATCGTGTCTTTAGAAGATAGAATTATCGGAAGATACGCTAATAAAAATGTTATTGATCCAACTACAAAAGAAATTATTGTAGCAAAAGACGAATATATAACTGAAAACATTGCAAATAAAATAGTAAAAGCAGGAATCACTAAGGTGCCTATAAGAACTGTTTTAACTTGTAAAGTTGAAAATGGTGTTTGTCAAAAATGTTATGGACGTAACTTAGCGACTGGTCAAGTTGTTGAAGTTGGAGAAGCAGTAGGTATAATGGCTGCCCAATCAATTGGGGAACCAGGAACACAACTTACAATGCGTAACTTTAACACAGGTGGAGTTGCAGGTGGAGATGATATTACTCAAGGGTTACCTCGTATCGAAGAATTATTCGAAGCAAGAAATCCAAAAGGTAAATCAACAATTGCCGAAATAACAGGTGTTGTTACAAAAATAGAAGAAGAAAATTCAAAATATACTATTTTTGTTAAAAACGATGCTGAAACTCGTGAACATGTAACAAATTATGGTGTTAAATTAGCAGTAAGTGAAAATGAAGAAGTAGTTGCCGGACAAAAATTAAGTCATGGTGCTATATCTCCAAAAGAATTACTTGTAGTTACAGACCCAGTTACAGTTCAAAATTATATTTTATCTGAAACTCAAAAAGTATATAGAACACAAGGTGTTGATATTTCTGATAAACACGTTGAAATCATTGCAAAACGTATGATATCAAAAATTAGAATTGTTAATACTGGTGATTCATATTTCTTCCCAGGGACAATGGTAAATATAAATAAATTTACAGAAATAAACAAAGAATTAATTCTAGAAGGAAAAAGACCAGCTACTGGAAGACCAGTCTTGTTAGGTATTACAAAATCTTCACTAGAAACAGATTCATTCTTATCTGCTGCTTCATTCCAAGAAACAACACGTATCTTAACAGATGCTGCAATTCATGGAAGAGTAGATCATTTAAATGGACTAAAAGAAAATGTTATAATTGGTAAACTTATTCCAGCTGGAACAGGTGCTAAAAAATACAAAAAAGCAGATTTCACTTTAGAAAATCCAATTTTAAGTGATGATCCACTTGAAGCATTAGAACAAGAATTAATGGATTAATTATATAAAATTAAGAAAGAAGAATAAATATTCTTCTTTTTTTTGACAAAAATTATTATTTTTTTTATAATGAAAATGTATTTAATACACTAAAGGAGTTACTATGGATGAATATAATAATATAATAGAAACAATAGTTTCAATATTTGCTTATAAAAACAATAAAATAGAAGTTCTTTTAATAAATAAAAAAAACGACCCATATAAAGGATATTGGGTTTTACCAAATAATTTAGTAAGTGCAAAAGAAACAATAGAAAATAATGCATTAGAAATAATTTATCAATTAACAAACATAAAAGATATAGATTTGTATCAAAATAAAGTTTATTCTGATATATCAAGAGATAGAGACGCAAGAGTAATTGGTATGTCATTAACTGGCTTTATAAAGGAAGAAACTTTACATAAAATGATAAATATTAAAAATCTTGAAATAAAATGGTTTGATATTAATGAAATACCGAAACTTGGATATGATCATTCAATTATTATTGCGGAAAATATTGAGCAATTAAAAACAAAGGCAAATAATATAAATACATTAAAAAATATTTTTCCATCGCTTTTTACATTGCCTGAATTATTAAATTTTTATGAAATATTATTTAATAAAAAAATAGATAGAAGAAATTTTAGTAAAAAAATGAAAAAGTTAAATTTGGTAGTTGAAATTGGAGAAAAAAGTATTAATAAAATTGGACGCCCAGCTAATCTATATGAGTTTAATAAAGATTTGAAAGAAAATTCGATATTTTAATAAAGTTTAATATTAGTATAAATAGAAAAGAAAAAAATTTATTGATTTTTTCTTTTTTATATGGTATATTTATAGTAGCAGTAAGGGGGTAATATAAATGAATGATGACAAATCATTTAATGCTGCCGGTATTAATGTTAATCCAACACCAAATCAAAATGTAAATCCAGTAAATGAGTTTGTTCAAACGAATTCAACACCAAATCAAAATGTAAATCCAGCAAATGAATTTGTTCAAACGAATCCAACACCAAGTCAAAATACAAACCCAGTAAATGAGTTTGTTCAAACGAATACATTTACTAATACAAAGAATGAAAATCAAAATGTCCAAAAAGAAACAAAACAAAAAAAAGAAATAAATTTAAAATTAATAGTATTGATTTTAATTGCTATAGTAGCATCGTATTTTATTTTTATCTTTGTAAAAAACACTTTTTTCCAAAATGAAGATGTAGTTGAGTTAAATAACTTTCTTATAAGTAATGGAGAAATGTCAGCACTTTTTAGTCCGGAAGGGGAGCAACTAACAGATTTTATTTATACAGAAAATTATTCTAGTGATGTTTATAAAAACGGTAATTTGTTAGTGGAAAGAGATGGAGTTAATGTTTTATTAAATAAAGAAGGTGTTGAAATATTTGTCCAACACGAAAGTTCTTATTTAAGTTCTTATGACTTTTTACTAAAATATACAACTATAGGCGAGGAAGACCCTATGCAATCCGGACTATATTCAACTGATGGTAAATTAATTTATTCAGATAATTATGAAATTTTTAAATTTAATTCCTTTGTGTCTTATTATTATGGCGATGAATATATAATAATAACTGATGAATCCGATATTATAGTTTTAAATTCAAAATACACAGAAATTTTAACTTTACCACAACCAGAAGACACATTCTCGGCTTCAGAATCTGGTGATTTTCTACATTTAAAAGTAGACGGTCATTATTATATGATTGATTTAATCAAAGAAAAGATAGTATTCGAATCAGATGATGATGAAAGCTATAAAGTTTATGTTGATAGTTATGATAATACATTACTAACATATGGAGACATTACTAAACTATATGATAGCAATTATAATGAAATTAAGTATGACAGTAATTGTCTAGAAATTTCATATGATGACGGAATATTTTATTGTAAAGAAGATTCATCATCTGAAAAAAATTATTTTAACGAAAATTTTCAATTAATGAATTTTGATTATGATGAACTAGAAGCTATGTATTCTTATAATCATTATATATACGAGAAAGAAAATATTTATTATATCTATAAAGATGACAAAACAATAGAGATGGATGTAACTGGAAGTTTTGACCTTGTAGGAACAAACTATATCAAAGTTGAAGTTAGTGGCGAAGATATAATAAACGTTTATAATAATGATGGAACTTTTGTCACTTCAATAATCGATGAACAAATAAGTAGTTTCAATTATTCTAATGGTTATTTCTACACTGGTTACTGTGGTTCTTACTCAAGTGAATGTATTTATAAATTATTTTCATTAGATGGTGAGGAATTAGTTTATACTTTTGATTCTTTAACACCAACCACTAATAATTTGATTATAGCATATATAAAAAATAC
>JAWXUI010000005.1:0-53995 GCA_044432805.1 Mycoplasmatota bacterium
ATTAATAAATGATAAAAATGTAATTTTAAATTATAAGGAATTAACAAACAAAACATATTTTCTAAAAGAAAATGATGTGTTTAGTGTAAGAAAATATGGAAAGTTTGTTTATAATAAAATCATAAAAACGACAAAGAAAGACACGTATATTATTGAATTAAAAAAGTACATTTAAGTACTTTTTTTACATATCTTTTTTTAATTTAGTTAAAGTTTCATTTATTTTTTTAGTTTCAGCTTCTTCTAACTGATACCATCCTAGACTAAATGATAATTCATATATTCTTCTTTGTGAATTTCTAACATCATTAAAAATTTTTAATATTTTTTTATAATGTTGTTCACAAGAACACTCATTTAAGGCAATATTTAAATCAGTACTCATATTCTTTTCTACATTTAAAATAGAACTTAAAATTGTTTGGTCGTTCAATCCATCCGTTTTTGGAACTTCTACTTTTTTATTACTAATTTTCATTAAATCCTCCTAAAATTTCAATAATACTTTCACATATTTTAGTGTGCATTTTTAAAGTTTCTTCTAATTCTTTTTTTACTTCTTTTAATTCGGTCATATCTATAAATGAAATAATTTGCTTTCTAGCAATGTGGTTCCATCCAAAAATATCTTCTAAATAAGATAAGTCTTTAGTTGATAACATATCTGGTGTCATAAATCTATTCTCCTTTCTTTTTTATTTTGAGTTAATAATAAAAAAATATACAAAAAAAAGAAATTAAATTAATCTAATTTCATCTTCTGTATAAAATTGTTTCTTTTTATCGATATGATCATAAAATAAAATCCCATTTAAATGATCAATCTCATGTTGGAAGGCAATTGATAAATCTTCTCTAGCACGAAACTTTATTTCATTACCATCTTCATCAAAACCTTCAATAGTAACTCTTGCAAATCTTTTAACGTGTCCTTCAACTTCGCGATTAACAGATAAACATCCTTCTCCCATTTCTGCCGCTATAATTTCAGTAGAGTTAGAGATGATTTTAGGGTTGATAACTACATAATTATCAAATAATCCTTCTTCAGCTTCGTGAACCACAACTATTATTCGTTTATTTCTTCCTAATTGTGGAAACGCTAAACCCATACCAGGTCTTAATTTATACTTTTTAGCGTAATCATCGATTTGACTATAAGTTAGGTGATCTATGATATTTTGAATTATATCTTTTTCTTCTTTTGATAAAGGAAAAATTACATCTTTACTAATAGTTCTTAATCTCTCATCATTATCCTCTAAAATTTTTAACTTTTTAAACATACATTCACCTCAAAACATATATATATTAACATAAAATATGAAATAAATCAAACTTAGTAGTTTTTGTCTGTTTTTGTCTATTCTATTGAAGTCTTCGTAATTTTATAGTAATATATAACATATAGTAGATGATTAATTTACAACTTAATAGGAGATAAAATATGAACGATAATAAAAAAGAAAGAATAACTGAAATTGATGAAGTTTTAAATATAATATTAAATGCTAGTGACAATAATTCTAAAAATGGAATAACTGATTCAATTGGTAGAACAACTAAAGATACAAATAATTATGTCCAAAATGGTGATGCTGATTTAAAAAATCACCAAATAAATTTAAATGACTTAAAAGATGATGAGGTAAAAGTTAATAATAATATTTCAAGAAATAGATTATCAAAAAAGAAGAAAGTTATTTTTATTGTAATTCCTATTTTATTTGTTTTAAGCATGATAATTTTTATTTTGGTAAGTAACAATGATTTTTTTTGCAAGTCAGAAGAAATAAATAATTTTTTAATTAGTAATGGCGAAAAATATGCTTTATTTAATTCAAATGGTGAACAATTAACTGAATTTATATATGATTCTTCTTATAACTCATATATAAATGGAGGAATAATACTCTCAAGAGATAATATTGATGTATTAATTGATAAAGAAGGAAAAGAAGTTTTGGTTGGCAATGAAGATTCTTATTTATTTATAAAAGGTATACTTTATTCGTTTTTAAATAATGATGAAAATGACGAAATAATATCGGGATTATATGCTGGAAATGGAGAATTAATATATAGTAATGAATATAATGTATTAAGTTTTTTGGGGTCTGTAACCAATTATTATGATGATGATTATGCAATTATAACAGATGATTTAAATATTATTGTTTTAAATTATAAATATGAAGAAATTTTAGAAATTGAAAAACCTGATTCAAGCGATAATATATACGCTTATAGTGATGATGGATATCTTTCTTTAAATAGTAACAATTATTTTTATTTAATTGATTTAGAAAACGCAAAAGTAGTTTTTGAAGAAGAAACGGAAATACAATATGATGTAAATGTTGATGATGTTGGAAATATATTTTTAAGCCAACGCTACATATATGGCGAAAATAATGAATCGTTTATTTTTCTTGATAATGATTATAATAAAATAAATTATGATGAGAAATGTTTTTCTTTTTCTACAATATCTGGAAGTAATTCTTTGTATCAATGTAAAACATCTACCGGAACTTATTATTTAACAGAAAAATTTTTAATAAATGAATTAAATGTAGTATATGAATATTCTTATAATAGTTATGTATATTTACAAGATGATAATTATTATATTTATCATAATGGAAAAACAACAGAAATAATAGGCGCTGATTCTTTTATTTCAAATAATACCTCAGGTTATTATCAATTTAAATATAATGGAATAGATAAAAAAACTATTTTATATAACCATGATGGAACATTAATAGCAGAATTAGAAGGAAATATATCAAGCATTGATATAACTGATAATGATATGTTTATAATAAAAGAATATATTAGTGGAGGTGAATATGAATATAGTATTTTATCATCTTCTGGAGATTTAATAGTCAAATCCAATGACATTTTATCAGCATTCAAAACTAATGTCTTCTACGCAAGAACTAATAACACAATTGATAATTATGATTCATATTTAATTAATAGTAATGGTGATGTTATAACCGATCTATACCTAAGAATAACAAATGTAACTTCTGATTACTACTACGCAGAAGGGGAAGTGAACTGTCTAATTAATGAAGTTGGGGAAGTAATAGTCAATGAAGTTGATAATTATGTGACATACAATAATTATATAAAAATTGAAAAGAACAATGGTGACATTGAATATTACACATTAGATTTTAAATTGTTTTACACATTAACAAAATAAATATATAAAAAAAAGAAAATAATTTCTTTTTTCTTTTTATTTAAAAAATATTAATTATTACAAGCTCGAGCTCCAATTATTATAACAAGTAATATAAATAATACTAAGATAATAGCAGCACCATTATTTCCACATCCTGTGTTACAGCAACCATTTTGACCACAACCATATCCTTGATATCCTCCGTAGTAATACATAATTTTCCCTCCTTTTATAATATAGTTTATTATATTAATGTAAATGTGTTTATAAAATCAGTCTATTTTAATAAATTTATTTATTAAATAAATTAAATATGTTATGCTATATAAGAGAGTAGGGGTAAGATGATAAAAAAAACTTTACAAAATATGGATAAGACACTATTATTTTTTACTTTATTCATGGTAATTTTAGGAACTTTTAACTTAGTTACAGCATCAAGTAGAGAAGCTGTTGGCTTAGATGTTTCGCTTTATTATTATTTTTATAGACAGTTAATTTTTTTAGGAATTTGTCTAATTGCGAGTTTTTTTATCTTTGCCATTCCTACATCATCATATAAAAAATTTGTTAAATACGCCTTTATTGCAATTTTATCATTGCTATTATATGCGCTACTTTCTTCCAATAGAGGAGCCGGAAACTGGGTAGATTTTATTATAACGTTTCAACCAAGTGAATTAGGAAAACCGGTAATTATAATCACTCTTGCTTGTTTCTTTGAAAAATATTATAAAAAACTAAAAAAGCCACCAAAAACAGATGATGAGAAGCGAAATTATTTATATTTAATTGGTTCGGCTGTCTTTATTTCATTAATATTTCCGACTGTTATCTTCTTGCAAAAAGACTTTGGAACAATGTTAATAATGTGTGGAATAATTTTTACAATATTTGCTGCAAGTCCAATAGTATTTTATTATAAAATAAGGATGTTTTTGTTGATTATTGTGTCAGTTGTAATTGGATTTGTTATGATATTTGTCCTTGATTTACCAATATTATCAGAAGAACAACTTTCAAGATTTGATTTTTTTAATCCATGTGAAAGTTATGAATCTGATGGATATCAAACATGTAATGGATACATTGCTATAAATGATGGTGGCTTACTTGGATTAGGAATTGGTAAGAGTAAACAAAAATATTCATATATACCAGAACCTCATACTGACTCTGTATTTGCCATTTTTGTAGAAGAATGGGGAGTATTAATGGGTGTTATAGTATTAATAATCTATTTAATAATTTTAAAAAGAGTTTTATTAATTTCTGGAAAAGCAAAAACTGTAAGAGGTGAATTAATCGCGCTAGGCGTCGCCGTATATATATTCTTGCATATATTGATTAATTTAGGTGGACTTTTTGGTATTATGCCACTTACTGGAGTTCCGCTTCCATTTTTATCGTATGGTGGAACATTTACAGTTTCAATGATATGTATGATAATGATCGTGCAAAAAATCAATATTGAATCAAAAAAATAAATTTAATATGTAAAAAAAATAAAAACAATGATATAATTAATTTATAATATATTAGGAGGTAACATTATGAGATGTTTAAAATGTAATTATGAAAATCAAAATGGTAGTCGATTTTGTGAAAACTGTGGTTCACCGATAGACATAAACCAACAACCAATGCAAGAAAACAATATGCAACAACCTGTTCAACAACCTATGCAACAACCTATACAAGAAAACAATATGCAACAACCTGTTCAAAATAATTATTCGGTATTAAATCAACCAAATAATATTCAAAATTCTAATAAAAAACCTAATGATTTAGTTGAAAAAATAAAAAAAATACCAATGCAAGTAAAAATAATTATAATATTAATTATAGCAATTGCAGGAGGATTAATTTATTATTTAAATTATTTAAAACCAGAAAATACTGCTCTTAGATGTTTAAATTATACAGATGTAGAAGATGCAGATAAATTAATTGCTTGTTTTAGCGGTGGAGAATATATTGAAAATCCATACACAACAAAAGAAGAGTTTGATGCTTTATATGAAGCAGAAAAAGAAGATATAATGTATATGTTTGATTATTCAAGTTATGGAGTTGCAACTTCTTACTCTGTTTTAGATGCTGAAGTAAATGATGATATTGCTACATTAACTGTAAAAATGACTTATACATATGATGACGAAACAGAAACAGAAACTGAAACGATAACTATGATAAAATCAAAAGAATTTTTAATTTTTGAAACATGGATATTTGAAGAATCTATATTAGATTTATATGAAACTGATATTGAAGTAACAGTACCATCAGGTACAGAACTTTATATTAATGATGTTTTAGTAAGTGATAGTTTAAAAACAGAGGAAGAAAGTTACGATTTATATACAATAGAATCTCTTCTTGATACTGAACATAATTTTAAAGTTAAATCAAACGGTACGACATTAATTGATGAAGATAAAGATTATTTCTATTATTTAGATTTTACATCAATATCTACTTCTGATTTTGAAGATTTAGATCTTATGGAAGAAAATATACTAGATATAGTAAATGACTTATATAGTGGTATTCTAGATGAAAAAGCATTTTCTGATTTAAAAGATAACTTTTCTGATATCGAAATTGATAGTTTAGAAGATAATTATGATGAATTATATGAAGATATATCAACATATTATTATGGAACATTAACATACTTTAATGCTACTGATGTAATAGTTTCATCAATTGAATTTAAAAATAGTTATTATTTAGTAACATTTAAATTAGAACATGATTATACTGTTGAGTATAAAGAAGAAGTTTATGAAAAAACTGATGAAATTGATTATTATCAATCATTATACATAGTAAAAGAAGGAAATAGCTATGTATTAGTTGATATTGACGATATTCCATCATATTTTACAAGATATTAATTTCAAAATAAACAAAAAGATGGATTTCCATCTTTTTTTATTTATTATTATTTAATATTAAATAAATTTAATATATAATAGTATAAATGTAATTAGGAGAAAAATATGTCTAAAGTAAGTAATGTTTTATTAATGATTCAATATTTAAGTACTGGTAAAAAATACAATATAAATGAACTATCAGAATTACTCGAGGTAAGTCCAAGAATGATAAGAGTATACAAAAACGAACTAGAATTAGCAGGTATATATATACGAACTTTAAAAGGACCTTATGGAGGATATGTGCTCGAGCAAAATATTAGAATTCCTCAAAGATTTATTGTCCCAAAAGATATTAATATTGAAAATAAAAATGTATTTAACACAATTAATGTAGCAATCAAAGAAAAAAGAAAATGCACAATTGAATATCAAACAAAAGATAAAAAAATAAAAAAAAGAACAATTCATCCGTATGATTTAATTCTTTTCGGAAACGAATGGGGAGTAGCCGCGTACTGTGAATTAAAAGAAGAAATTAGACACTTTTATTTAAATCGTATAATCAGTATTAAAATTATAAACAAATATTTTAACTGACATAAATACTTCCTATACTATTGATATAATTAATTTGTCTTAGAAGACCTATAAAGGAGTAGTATGGAAAAAATAGTTTATGTAACAGGAAATTATGGAAAATATATTTCTGTAAAAGAAAAATTTGAACAAGAAAATATAGAAATCGATTTTTATAATTACGATTTCCAAGAACCAAATATAAATGATATTGAATTTGTATCAAAAAGTAAAGCAATTGAAATATATAATATATTAAAAAAACCTTGCTTTGTAGCTGACACAGGATTTTATATCAATGATTACCCTGAAATGCCGGGATATCCGGGAGCTTTTGTAAAAAGGAGCGGTGTTAGTACAGATATAGATAGTTTGCTTGAAAAACTAAAGGATACGAAAAATCGTAGCTGTTATTTTTTAGATTGTTTAACATTTTATGATGGAATAAATTTTTACGTGTTTTATGGAAAAAGCGAAGGTGACTTATCATATACACAAAAAGGAGAATATACAAAAAAAAGCAAATCAAAATTATGGCATATATTTATTCCTAAAGGACAAAATAAAACTTTAGCGCAAATGAATGACGAAGAAAGAAATAGTTTGAATAAACATCATACATCAGCAACAATAGAATTTATTAATTGGTATAAAAATGTATATTTAAAACCAAAACAAATGAAAGTATATACTAAAAAATAATAAATATGATAAAATAGAAATCAAATGAAAAGAGGATTTAAAATGGACAAAGACGTTATTGGAATAATTATAGCAATGGAAGAAGAACTGAATGAAATTCAAAAAGTTGTAGAAAATAAAGAAACTATTAAAATATATGATTTAGAATTTATAAAAGGGACAATTAATAATACAAACTGTATAATGGTTAAATGTGGTGTTGGAAAAGTAAATGCAGGACGTGTAACCCAAATTTTAATTGATAAATTTAGTCCATTATATATATTAAATTTAGGAACTGCAGGTGCTATTAATGAATCATTAAATATCGGAGATGTCATTATTGCACATAAAGTAGTTCAACACGATTTTGATATAACAGCATTCAATCATCAAAAAGGATATATTCCAAATGTAGGAGTATTTATGGAATCTGATGAAGAATTAATAAAAAAATCAAAAACATTAATAAATCAATTTAAAAAAGAAAAAGATTATATAAATGACGAAATTAATAAGAGAAATTCCGATTTTTCTATTGATTTGGGAGTTGTAGCGTCAGGTGATATATTCTGTGAATCAAAAAAAATGAAAGAAAAAATTTATACAAAATTTAATGCTGATGTCGTTGACATGGAATGTGCTGCCATATCGCAAGTAGCTAAACTATGTGGTATACCATTTTTAACAATAAGATGTATTTCAGATATTCCAAATGGGAAAAATAATTATACGTTCGATGAAAATTTAGAGTTTGCATCTTATAGATGTTCACTTATACTAAAAAAAATATGTGAGTAACATATTTTTTAATTATATAAATATAAAAAAATTAACAACCTAAATAGTTATTAATCCTGCTATAAATGAAAAAATCATTGCAAATAACATAATAGAGACAACAATTCTTTTTCTTCTTAATGCTTTTTTCTTGTTCATGATATACACCTCACTATAATTATAATATATTTTATAAAAATTTGGAATAAAAATAATCTTTTTTAATAATATTTATTGAGGTGACTTATGAAAAAAATTATGGACAAGTTTATAAAAATAAGTAAAACTAGTAAAAATTACAGAATATTTTTCATAACTTTCTTAATAATTGGATTGTTATTTGGATCAATATTTGCTCTTTTAATTAGTAATAATGATAGTATTTTAGTTAATGAATATTTAGTAAGCTACTTTGATAATTTATTAAATAATGATTTAGATATTCTAAACTTTATGATTTCAAATAACTTAAACTACCTAGTAATAATAATATCATTATGGATATTAGGATATTCAATAATTGGAATACCGATAAGTATATTTATATTATTTGCTAAAAATTTTATTCTAGGTTTTTCCGTTTGTTCAATATTAATTAATTATGGATTTAAAGGGATATTGTTATCATTATTTTATATAATACCTTGTCAATTAATCTATCTATTTATTATTTATATCTTATTTTATTATTCTAATATTATATCTAAAAAATTTATAAAAGCTTTTATAAAAAAAGAAACAATAAATTTTAAACATATAAATAATATATATATATACGTTTTAATAATATGTATAATTTTTAACTTTATAAACTCAATTTTATTATTAATACAAAATCAAATAATATTTAAAAATCTTTTAACATTACTTTTTTAGTGGTATAATTAACTAAGGTGATTTTATGAAAAATGTTGTAATAGGTATGAGTGGAGGAGTAGACTCAAGTGTAGCTGCTATCTTATTAAAAAAGCAAGGATATAATGTAATTGGTTTATTCATGCGTAATTGGGATAGTTCAATAAATAATGATGTAATGGGGAATCCTGATTTTAATAATACGGATATATGTCCACAAGAAAAAGATTATAATGATGCACTTAAGGTTTGTCAAAAGTTAGATATACCACTTCATCGTGTCGATTTTATAAAAGAATATTGGGATTATGTATTTTCTTATTTTTTAGAAGAATTAAAAATAGGAAGAACTCCTAATCCAGATATAATGTGTAATAAATATATCAAATTTGATATGTTTGCAAAAAAAGCAGAAGAATTAGGCGCTGATTATATAGCTACTGGTCATTATGCCAGAATAATCGATAATAAATTATATAAAGGTATAGATAGTAATAAAGATCAAACTTATTTCTTATCACAAGTTAGTAAAGAGCAATTAAAAAACGTTTTATTTCCTATAGGTGAATTGGAAAAGTCAGAAGTAAGAAAAATTGCTTTAGAATATGATTTAATAACAGCTGATAAAAAAGATTCAACAGGCATTTGCTTTATTGGCGAAAGAAACTTTTCAAAATTTTTAAGCAACTATTTACCAAATCAAGAAGGTAATATAATTAATATTAAAACATCTGAAATTATAGGAAAACATATTGGTTTAATGCATTATACAATTGGACAAAGAAAAGGTTTAAATATAGGTGGTTCAACTGATAAAATATTTGTAGTTGGTAAAAATTTAGATAAAAATATTTTATATGTTGATTTTGGAGAAGACTCTAAATATTTATATAGTGACTCTTGTCTAATTGATAACTTAAATTTACTTACAGATAAAAAAAATGATAAGTGCAGTGCTAAATTTAGATATAGACAACAAGATTGTGAAGTTTTCTTAGAGTATAGCGAAAATGAAATATTGGTAAAATATCCAAACAAAGTTAAATCAGTAACGCCAGGACAAGCCTGTGTATTATATGATAATGATGAATGTATTGGTGGAGGAATCATAAAAGAAGTATATAACGATAATAAAAAACTTGATTATTTATAGGATTGGGGTATATTTATGAATATAATTAAAAAAAATATAATTTACTTTGGAATAGTTTTAATTTCTTTTTTTACATTTAATTATAGTGTATTAGCAAATAGCATTTATGATATTGAAATGGATATTTATATTGATGAAAATGGAGATGCTTTTGTTACAGAAACATGGAATACTTATTTAACAACTGGTACAGAAGGATATAGAGCGTTTAGTGATTTAAAAGATTCTAATATAACTAATTTCATAGTTACGGATGATAATAATTTTACCTATGAATTAGTGTCTTATTGGAACACTTCTAATTCATTTGAAGAAAAGTCATATAAAAATGGATATAACTATATTAGTAATGGCGTTGAATTATGTTGGGGAATTTCAAATTATGGTTCTAATACATATATTTTAGAATATGAAATATCAAATATAGTAACAAATTATACTGATTATCAAGGAATATATTTTAATTTTTTAAATATTTCTCAAAATGTTGATAATGCTAAAATAGTTATACAATCTTATTTTGATCTTTCTTCTGCAAATTCACAAATATGGGCTTTTGGATATGAAGGAAATATATTATTTGAAGAAAATACAGTTATACTTTCTACAAATAATGGATTAATGTCAAGTGATTATATGGTAGGATTATTAAAGTTTGAAGATAATTATTTTAATTCTACTAGTGATTCAACTCAAAGCTTTGATGAAGTATATGAGGAAGCAACATCTCCATCCGTTGAAGATCCAATGACTGTTATGCGCATGATTATGTTTGTGATTTTCATATTTTTATCATTCATACCTTATTATGTATTATATTTAATATTCTCTAAATCATTTAAAAAAGGTGGATCATTATCTTTATTATCAAAATTAGACTTTTCTCCTAAAGGAAATTGTTTACCAAAAAACAATATAAATTATTGGCGAGAGGTTCCAATGTATGAAGACATTGAATGCCTTTACTGGATTGCTAATAAATATAATATTTCTACATATACTCAATTATCATCAAACATTATCGGTGTTTATTTATTAAAATTAGTTTTAGATAAAAAAATAATTATTGAAAAAGAATCTACAACATTCTTTTCAAAAAATAAATTTAAAATTTATTTAAAAGCAAAATATACAGAAAAAAATGATTCGGCAAATAGTTTATTATTAATTTTAAATAATGTTTTAGGAAATGATAATTATATTTCATCAAAAAAATTAAAAAAATGGTGTAAAAGAAACAGTTCACAAATTATGAATTGGAATCAAAAAATACTATTAAATGCTCAATTAAAATTAGAACAAAAAAATATGATTACTACTCATACTATCGAGAAAGTAAAACTATTACATATTACGCAAAAAGTTAGCAAAGTAAGCGTGGATGTATATGATGAAGCATTGAAATTATTAGGGTTAAAGAAATTTTTAGATGAAATTAGTTTAATAAAAGATAAATCATATATTGAAGTTCATATGTGGGAAAAATATTTGATTGTAGCACAGTTACTTGGTGTTGCTGATAAAGTTGAAAAAGAATTTTCTTCTTTATACCCTAACTATTTTGAAAATAGTGGAATACAAGAGTCAGTTAGAAGTGTTAGTTATGTAAGTGATTTTACATATCATAGCTATCACGTTAGCCAATCATCTTCTAGTTCTTCTGGGAGTGGAGGTTCATCTAGTAGAAGCGGTGGAGGTTCTTCACGAGGTTCTTCTGGCGGTGGATTTAGATAAAAAAATTATTTGTAGGA
The DNA here is from genome assembly GCA_044432805.1 of Mycoplasmatota bacterium. Classification (GTDB taxonomy): domain Bacteria; phylum Bacillota_I; class Bacilli_A; order RF39; family UBA660; genus CAYJEO01. The sequence goes on from JAWXUI010000005.1 coordinate 11,887, forward strand.
TTGGGGTATTTATGAACATAATTAAAAAAAATATAATTTACTTTGGATTAATTTTAATTTCTTTTTTTACATTTAATGATAATGTATTAGCTAATAGCATTTATGATATTGAAATGAATATTTATATTGATGAATTTGGAGATGCATATATTACAGAAACATGGAATACTTATTTAACTTCTGGAAATGAAGGATATAGGTCTTTTAGTGACTTAGGTGATTCACAAGTAATTGATTTTATAGTTACAGATGGTAATGGTACTACTTATACTTTTGAATCATATTGGGATCACAATATTACTTTTAATACTAAAGCATATAAAAATGGATATAACTATACAGATACTGGTATTGAATTGTGTTGGGGAATTTCTAATTATGGCAATAATACTTATATTCTAGAATATAAAATATCAAATTTAATTACAAATTATACTGATTATCAAGGAATATATTTTAATTTTTTAAACATTTCTCAAAATATTGATAATGTTAATATTGTAATTACATCTTATTTTGACTTGAATTCTTCTAACACACAAATATGGGGATTTGGATATGAAGGAGATATTTTATTTGAAAATAATACTGTTACTCTTTCAACTACTTCTGGATTAGAAGAAGAAGATTATATGGTTGGATTATTAAAATTTGAAGATGATTATTTTAACACTACTAGTTCGTCAAATAAAAGTTTTGATGAAATATATGATGAAACATATGACGAATCAACAACAACTTTTTTAGAAATAATTTTAGAACCAGAATTATTAACTAAAGCATTTACTATAATAATGGGTGGTTTTTGTGTATACCTAATGATTTCATTAATCTTTATAGAAATAAGAAAAAGTAGTTTTCAAAAAACAAAAATTAAAACTAGATTAGATTTTTCTACTAAAGGAAATATTTTACCTAAAAATACTATCAATTATTATAGAGAGATACCGATGGAAGAAGATATAGAATGCCTATATTGGATTGCTAACAAATATTTTATTTCTACATCTAACGAATTAAGATCAAACATTATGGGAGTTTATTTACTTAAATTAATTTTAAATAAAAAAATAACAATAGAAAATAACAGTTCAAAAAAATTATTTTCAAACAAAGAAGAATTTACAATATATTTTAAATCAAAAAATACTGATAAAAAAGATGTTGAAAATAATCTGTTATCGTTGTTAATTAGCGCGTCTGGATACAATGAATTTACAACGTCAACTTCCCTGAAGTTGTGGTGTGAAGATAATTATGATCTACTAGAGGAATGGTATCAAAGCGTACTATATAGTGGACAACAAAAGTTAGAACAAAAGAAAATGATTACAATATATACAAAAGAAAGTAAAAGTATTTTTAGAACAATTAAAATAATATGTAAAGTATCGTCTCAATTATATGACGAAGCTTTAAAATTAGCTGGATTAAAGAAATTTTTAAGTGAAATAAGTTTGATAAACGATAAGTCATATATTGATGTTCATTTGTGGGAAAAATATTTAATAATTGCTCAGTTACTTGGTGTTGCAGATAAAGTAGAAAAAGAATTTTCTTCTATATACCCAAATTATTTCGAAAATCAAAGTATAGACAATTCAATTAGAAATGTTGAAACTGTAAGTAAATTTGCACATAAACCACTTTATTCAAAAACAACATCTAAATCTTCTTCATATAAAATTTCTAGTGGTTCTGGAGGATCATCTAGTAGGAGTGGTGGAAGTTCTTCACGAGGTTCATCTGGAGGCGGATTTAGATAATAAAAAAAAGAATATAATGTTCTTTTTTTATAAAGTGTAACTATACTTTTACTTGACAATTTTACAAATAATGATAAAATTATTATAGGAGGTCTAACATATGAAAAGATTAAATGAACTATTACATGAATTAGGAATATCTAAAGTAAAATTAGCTAAATTTTTAGGCGTTTCTAGACAAATGGTTTATAACTATTTAGAATTAGATGATATTAATAAATTACCAAAGGATAAAAAGGTTTTACTGTTAAACTTATTAGGGGTAAAGACAGTAGATGAAATAAAAAAAATAAAGGTAAATACTGACTATATAATGGATGTAGAAACACGTTTAAATAGCCTAATTATTCCAACAAAAACATCTAGTGTAAACAGCGGGGATTTATTTACAAATATAAGTGAAAAAAACAAAATATTATTGATTAATATTTTAGAGTTATTAAAAGATAATTTAGAGGACGATAGAGAAGGGGAGAAGGTATTAAAGTATCTTTATCACTATTTACAAGCTATGGACTCTACTGTTGAATTAAAATATGTACTCGCCTACTTTTCTAAGGCTACAGGATTTGTTAAGCCACTAGAATTTGCATTTGATGAAGATCAACAATTTATCTTTGAAAGCATTTTATTTTCAGCTATGACTTTATATAATAATGGAACAGTTTCTAAATCTAGAATTGCAGAATCACACAAAAGATTTGTAAACTATATAGATCAAAAAATTGAAGAAAAATTAAGTCGTACAGTTGAATTAAATAAAGTTAAAACTCAAGCTTTAAAAGAATTAAATATATCAGAAGTAAATGAAAATAACTTATCAGAAGTGTTAGAAAAAATGGTAGAAATAGAATCAAGAAAGATATTAGATAAATAACTATATCTTTTTTATATTATAATAAACATTCGCATAATATATATTATGTTAACTTCTTTAAATTTATATAAAATTGAATATATTATTATTTTTTGTAAATGTTATTAAAGGGTGAAAAAATGAACAATAATTATAATAATAGAAATTGTAATAAGGTTAATGATTGTAAAAATCAAGTAATTGATTGTAATAATGTTAATTCAAAATATAATAATAATGTAAATGATTCAAATGATATTGGTTTTAATAATTCTAAATCATTTAAATTAGATAAAAACGACAATCATTCATTTAAAATGAACTAAGAAGCTAATTGCTTCTTTTTTATTGACAAACATATTATATATGTTATGATACTTTAGTAAATTAGGTGATGTAATGAGACAAGGACAAACAATTGATGATATTGAATTTTTTGTATCTAAATTAAAAATTAAAAGAAGTGGTATTGATTTTTCATATTTTAAAGATAGACTTTCTACTTTAAATATTTTTTTTTCTAACTACTCTACTTATTTTATAGAAAATTTAGAAATTCCTTTAGAGTACTCTTTAGGATTTTTTCAACCTGATACTAACAATATTAATTTATATTTAAGATATGATAAAGCTAGTTTATATCATGAATTATTTCATCTTCTATCCTCCCCTATTTATTGTGAAGAAAATAAAAAGATTATTAAATCTGGATTTGCGATTAAAGATTATGAAAGGCGTATCTTTACTTTTGAAAATTTTAATGAAGGATATACTGAATATTTAACTCGTAAGTATTTTACTAGGAATGTAGAAGTATGTTCAAGTTATGGAATATTTGTATTTTTAGCTGGAGAAGTTAATAATTTGGTTGGTAGTAAACAAATGGAAGAATGGTATTCAACGGCTGATCTTGAAAGTTTAATTAATGAATTATCTAATTTTATTCCATTAGATGAAGTTAAAAAGTTATTAAGTAGTTTTGATAAATTAATAGATAGTGATGGTCATTTTGATCATGTTGTATTTGATGAAATTTTAAAATTAATTGAAAAAGCAAAGAGTGTTAAAGAAAATATTGAAATAAAAGATTCAACTTATTATGAAGATAAGAAAAAAGCATTTTATTCTTTAGCAAAAAACAAATATTCTTTATTTAAATTTAGCGCTGCATATACGCTGCAGATACAAAATTTAAAATTTTATAAAGCATTTCATTTAGAAAAAATAATACCAGCAAAAAGAAAAAAGTATTTTTAAATAAATACTTTTTTTATGATTTAATTGTTATTATTTCTTCTAAAGCTTTCGCTAATTGATCTGGACATGAAGTACTTCTCATACCACATTTAGTACCTTTAAATTTATCTATTACTTCCCTAGCGTCCATTCCAATAACTAATTTAGATATACCTAATAAGTTACCTGGACAACCACCTGTAAAAGAAACTTTTTTAATAATATTATCCTCTACTTCAATATCTATTTTTTTACTACAAACTCCTGTTGGTATATATTCCATAATATCACTCCTATTTAATTTTATCTAAAAAACTATCGCCTGGTAAATCATTTTCTATATTAAAATTATCTAATATAGTTTTTCCAATATCGCTAAAAGTTTTTAAATCTTCTATTTTTCCAAATTTTTGGAAATATTGATTATACATCAATACCGGTATTTGTTCTCTTGTATGATCTGTTCCTTTAAATGTCGGGTCATTACCATGATCGGCTGTTAAAATAAGTAAATCATTTTCTCCTACCCTACTTAATAATTCATCTAAATTATCATCAAATTGTTTTAAACAATTTAAATACCCAATAGGATTTCTTCTGTGTCCATATAATGAATCAAAATCGTTTAAATTAGCAAAACATAATCCTTCAAAATCAGAATCTAATGTATCAATAATTTTTAAAATTCCATCCATATTATTTTTTGTTTTAATAGTTTCAGTTATTCCATTATTATTAAAAACATCTGCAATTTTACCTATTGATATCACATCAAGAAAGTTTTCTTTTAAATAGTCTAATACTGTATCTGATGCTGGATCAAGTGCGTAATCATGTCTGTTTTCAGTACGTTTAAAGTCATTGTTTTTTCCAATAAATGGTCTTGCAATAATTCTTCCAACTTTATATTTACCTTCTTTAGTAAGTTCTCTTACTTTACTACATATATCATATAATTCTTCTAAAGGCACTACTTCTTCATGTGCCGCTATTTGTAAAACAGAATCTGCTGAAGTATATACAATTATAGAACCTGTTTTCATGTGTTCTTCACCTAAATTTTTAATGATTTCTGTACCGGATGCATTGATATTTCCGATTACTTTTCTATTAGAAATTTCTTCTATTTTTTCTATTAACTCATTTGGAAAACCATCAAGATAAGTGATAAAAGGTTTTTTTGTAATAACTCCCATCATCTCTAAATGTCCTGTTAAGGTGTCTTTACCATTAGAAACTTCATTTGCAACAGTATAAATACTATTGGCATTTTCTTTTTCACCAATTAAATTTAAAAATCCTAATTTTTTTAAATTTGGTAATTCTATATTATCAGCATTTACAGTATGTAATAAAGTATTAGCGCCTTTGTCATTAAACTTATCTGCATCGTGTGCGTTTCCAACTCCTACTGAATCTAAAACGACTAAAAATATTCTTCTGTATTTCATATTATTCTCCTTTATTATGTGGATGTAAGCTATAGCTATCCACTAGATGTTCTTTTGAAACATGTGTATATATTTGTGTTGTTGAAATAAAACTATGTCCTAACATCTCTTGTATTGTTCTTAAATCAGCACCATAATCTAATAGATGTGTCGCAAATGAATGCCTTAATACGTGTGGTGATATTTCTTTTAAGTTTTTTTCTTTTGTTAACTTTTTTAATATTTTAAAAAATCCTTGTCTGCTTATTTGTTTGCCATGGTTATTTAAAAATAAATAATCACACATATATCCTTTTAACATATATTGACGAATGTTTAAATAGTCACTTATTGCATCTATAGCGTATTCTCCAATTGGAATTATTCTAAATTTATCACCTTTACCAATTACTTTAACACTTTTATTTTCCATATCAACGTCATTAGGCATTAAATTAATTAGTTCTGATACTCTAAGACCAGATGCATACATTAACTCGAGCATTGCCTTGTTTCTAATGTTAAAATGGCTATTACTTTCAATATCTAATAATATAGCTACATCTTCTATTGATAGAATATCTGGAATGTGTTTTTTTGTTTTTGCCAATTCTAAGCTAGATGTAATATTATTTGATATAATCCCTTCAATTAATAAATATTTATAAAAACTTTTTATAATACTTATAAAGTGATTAATGCTTATAGATTGATTTGTTTTTTTTAAATGATAAATATATTGCATTAAATCATCTTGTGTTATAAAATTAATATCTTTTTTTATATATTTATCAAATTGAACAAGAGATAATTTATAAGAACTTATAGTATGAATACTGTATCCTTTATCAATTTGTAAATAATCAAGAAAATCAGCTATATAGTCCGACATATTATCACCTATATAAATTATATCATATTTATACTATATAAGCATTTAAATAAATATTTATATTATTGTTGTGATAATTTTTCACGTTTTCTCTTTTTTGATACTTTTCTTTTTTCTATTAACGATAAAATGAACAAGATAAATATAATATCAGTCATAAGAGGTATACTTATTAATTCAATATCATTTGAAAGTAAAGGTACTAAAATTAATGTGAAAATAATAATTAATATCGTATTTGCTAAAAATTTTGTTATTTTATTTTTACTATTAGTAATTCTAATTGAGTTATATATGCTAAGATAAAAATGATTTGCATATATAAGACAATAAAGAGCACCTAATATTGCCATCATTGTATATGATATGCTTTCTAAATTATACAAATATATAAATGACCCCATAATTAAAAAGTGAGATATTATTGATACAGTAAGCAAGAATAATTCCTTTTTTGTTTTTTTTGTTTCAAACGATAATGATGAGCATAAGCAAATAAGTGATCCTAAAAGCATAATAATTGCCATTGGAAGAATTATTAACGACATTAAATTTGATAAGTTTGTACATAGTAAAACTATAAAAATAAAATAAGTAACAATACATATTGTTTTTATTTGTTTTGAAATGTTTTTCATTTTAAATACACCATCCTAGTATCATAATATCATATATATATTTATTAAATCAAAGAAAATTTATTTTTTTAAAAAAAATTTTTATTTTTATTAATTATTTGGTAGAATATATAACAGGAGTGATAATTATGCATACACCTTTAGCGATTAATTTAAGACCTTTAAAAATAGAAGATATTATAGGACAAGTTCATTTGGTTGGAGAAAATGCTGTTTTATATAATTTAGTTAAAAACAATAAATTATTTTCTATGATTTTATATGGTAAACCTGGAATTGGAAAAACATCTATTGCAAATGCAATCGCGAATAGTTTAAATATGCGTTATAGATTGTTAAATGCTGTTATAAACAACAAAAAAGATTTTGATATAGTTATAGAAGAAGCTAAATTATATGATGGTATGGTTGTTATTATGGATGAAATTCATAGATTAAATAAAGATAAGCAAGATTTACTACTTCCTTATTTAGAAAGTGGATTAATTACTTTAATAGGTATGACTACATCAAATCCATATCATAAAATAAATCCAGCTATTCGTAGTAGATGTAATATATATGAGTTAAAAGAACTAACAGATGACGATATTTTAAAAGGTTTAAAAAAAGCAATTAAATCTCAATATTTAAATGAGATAAAAATAGATGATCAATGTTTAGAATATATTACTAATCTGTCTGGTGGAGATTTAAGATTTGCATATAATTTTTTAGAATTAGCATATTATTCTAGTAATGATTTTAATATTAGTATTGATTTTTTAAAAACACTTAATTCTAAACCTGTATTTTTTCATGATAAAGATGATGATGGACATTATGATGTTATTTCAGCATTTCAAAAAAGTATCCGTGGTAGTGATGCTGATGCTGCTATTTATTATTTAGCAAGATTAATTGAAGCTGGTGATTTAGATATTTTATACAGAAGAATGACTGTTATTGCATATGAAGATATTGGACTAGCTAATCCTAGTATTGGTCCTAGAGTAGATGCGGCTATTAATGCATGTGAGCGTTTAGGACTTCCAGAAGGAAGGATTCCTTTATCTTGTGTTGTTATAGACATGGCTTTATCACCTAAAACTAATAGTAGTGAAGCTACAATTGATTTAGCCTTAAATGATATTAGAAGTGGTAATACTGGTAATGTTCCAGATCATATTAAGACACATGCAAAAGATTATAAATATCCTCATGATTATCCCCATGCATTTGTAAAACAACAATATTTACCTGAAAAAATGAAGAACAGACATTATTATAATCCTCGAATTACAAGTAAATATGAAGAACAATTAAAAAAAGTATATGATAATGTAAAAAAAGATTAAGTTTTAAAACTTAGTCTTTTTATAAATTTATAATAAATAATTCAATCGCTAATTCTTTATTTATTTTACCACTTTTTATTTCGATATCTAAATTTGCTAATTTATTTAAATTGTTTAGTAATTCATTATTTGTATATTTTTTTGATTTTATATTTGCTAATTTTATCGAATATGGATGCGCACCTAATTCAATAGCTATATCTTTTTCACTGTATCCTTGTGACATAAAATATTTTACTTGATACATCAATCTTATTTGATTAGAAAGCATGACTATTATTTTTATTGGTTCTTCATTTAATTTCATTAATTCATAATAAGTTTCCATGGCTTCTAATTTATTTTTTAAAATAATATTTTCTATAAATTTAAAGAAATCAACAGATACCAGTTTTGTTACTATATTATCAATATCATCTTTTGTTATCAATAAGTTTTCGTCTTTATAAATTTTTAATTTTTCAATTTCATTAAATAATATTTCTAAATTATTATTTGTTCTATTTATTAAATAATTAATTAAATTATTTTCAATTTTATAATCTTTTAATTGATCCTTTACAATATTAACTAAATTAATAGAATTAACTTCAATTAACTTTGATTTGGATTTTAATAATTTTACAATTTTTTTTCTTTCATCTAATTTTTCGCTTTCAACAACAAATATTAAAATACAGTCTTGATTGTCAAAATTTAAATATTTTTCTAATTCTAATATATCGTGTTCAAGTCCACCTTTTTTTATAGTTCCTGTAAATATATAAGCATCATTAACAATAATTAATTTTTTATCATTAAACATAGATAAAGATAAACAATCAATTAAAACATCGTCTATTTTTGTATCAAGTAGACTATATTGTGTTATATCTTCTTGATTGAAGTTATATTTTTCTTTTATTTTATTAATATTTTCTTTTATTAATAAAGATTGCAGTCCAACTATTGTATAAATCATAAAATCACCTGTTACAATTATATCATATTTATTTTTTAAAAACTGAATTTTGCGCTAAATAATACCATGTTAACGCTCCAACATTACCACTTACTTCTAAACCATTATCCGATTGTATTTTTTTTATTGATTCTTTTGTTAATTGATCAAAATAGCCGCTTACTTTTACACCAGGTATAGATTTTGTGGTAATACAGATATTATATAAAAAATTTTGTAATATTAATATATCTTCTCCAATCATCCCTTTTGATAGTATATATCCAGGATAAAGACTTTCAACTGGTATTGATTTAATAGTTTCATCATATATTTTTTTTATTTCTAACCAAGTATTACTATCCACTACTCCATTTTGATTTAATTTGTATTTTTTTTGAAATGATGTTACTAAGCTTTTTGTGTTTTCATTAAATGTTTCTCCCTTTGATTGGCCAATTATTTCATCATCAAAATAAGCTATTGTATTTAAAAAGTAATTTAATACTTTTACTTGTGTGCCAAAATCATTAAGTTTTAATTCTTTACTAAATTTTAAGCTAGCATCGTCAATTGATATACCTTCTGAATAAATATTTGTTATTTGTAAAACACTGTTATAAATATATTTTATTTTATACCAAGTTGCTTCGTTTATAATTCCTGTTATAGGTAAATTAAAAACATTTTGAAAATCTTTTATTGCTTCTTCTAATTGTGTATCAAAATATTCATCTATAGTTATTCTTAATAGCGAAGGATAACTTCTTTTTATTCTATTTAATTGCCTTTTTATTATTAATATATCATTTCCAGCATCTCCTATTTTTAGTTCATAACCAGGATAACTTTTTACCACTTCTTCTTGTTTTGCATTATTAACAATATATATATTATCACCATAATAAATTTTTAAAATTTCTTCATAATTTTTTCCTTGGTTAGCTAATTCAAAACTTCCCCATTGTTTTAATCCAGAACAATCAGCTATTTGTCCATCACAATATTGTGCGAATAATGGTTGTACTTGGTTTTCTCTTACTAAATATTTATTAAAATATTCATCTACTATTATTGATATTGATTCATAAATATTACTGTTTTTTTTAAATTTTTGATCGTATTTTGGGTCACTTGTAATATCATAATCATAACCTAGTGATTTATACCATTCATTATATATTCTATTTAATGCAAAAGAGATTTGCGCTAAAACGTTTGCTATTATCGTTTCAGTTGGCCACGTTGGATAAATTTCATTACTTGCAACATTTTTAATATAGTCAATAAAGTTAACTGTTATATTTTCTGAATTACTATCAGGTATTCCTAAATGAACCGTTATGTTTTTTGGAATAATGGGTAAATTTATATTATTCATCTAATACCTCATTTATTTTAATATTTTGAATTGTTTTTTGACCATCAAATATTTTAACGTTATAATTATTATTTAATTTATATTCATTGTTTATCGCTATTATATCATAATCATTATAAGTTGGTAATTTATAAATATCTTGTGTTTTTATACTTGGGGTATTTAATAAAATTTCATTAATCATACCGTCGCCATTTGTATAGCCATCATAAAAAATTACTTCTTCATTATCTATTGTTTTTTTTACTAATATTTTTGTATTAGGTATTGGTAATCCTTGATTTACTAGAAATGTTTGTATTTTTAAAGTGCCTATCGAATCATTTTTTTTGATAAATACTTCATAATTTTTTGTTTTTATAAATTCGTTTAAAGAAATCATTATATCTCCTTTATTTTTAATAATTGATTAATTTGTAAATTATTATTTGATAGATTATTTAATTTTTTAATATTATCAACATTTGTGCCATATATGATCGCTAAATCATATAAATTATCTCCTTGTTTTACTGTGTGCATTATATAATTTAATTCATCAGGCCCAAAACATTCTTTTATTATTTTTAATGGTATAAATAATTTTTGATTAGTTGATATGATATTATTATCTAATTTGTTTATTTCTTTTAAATTATCAATATTTACATCAAATTTATTAGCTATTTCATATAAATTTTCATTTTCTTTTACTATGTATGTTTCTAATGCAGGTTTTATATATTCTTCTATTTGTAATACTTGATCTTTTTTTAATTCTATATTATCTAAATTATTTAATTCTTTTATGCTTTCAACTGTTGAGTTATATTGTTTTGCGATTCCAAAAATAGAATCTCCTTCTTTTACTATATATTCCATTATTCACCTCAATAAAGTATATTTTTGTAATAAAAAAAAATGATTTATTTATCATTTTTAATTAATTCAAAGTAAAATGTTGTTCCTTTGTTTTTTTCGCTATCAACACCATAATTAACATTGTGTTTTTCTAAGATGTTTTTTACTATTGATAATCCTAAACCTGTTCCAACTGCATTTCTTTGATGTAATTTTTTATTTTTATAATAACGATCCCAGATATGACTTATATCTTTTTTTGATATTCCTCTACCGGTATCAATGATTTTAACTAAGACATTTTTTTTGTTGTTTATAACTTCTATTGTTACTGTTTTGTCTTCTCCTACATAATTAATGGCATTGTTTACTAAGTTATAAATAACTTGATATATTCTTTTTTTGTCTGCTTTTACTTCAATGGATTTATCACATTTTATGACAAATTTATAATTTTCTTTTTCTTTTAATATTTCGTAGTTTGTTATTATTTCATTAATTAGGTTATATAAATTAAAATCAGTTATATCTATTAAGTCATTAGTTTGTAATAATGATAGTTCTAAAATATCATTGACTAGATAACTTAATCGATTACTTTCATCTATTATAATGTTTAAATGTTCTTCTCTTTTTGTTTTATTTTTATAACTAATATCTTTTATCATTTCTGCATATGCGGATATCATCGTTAAAGGTGTTTTTAAATCATGACTTACATTAGCCATTAAATCTCTTCTTAGTTCCTCTGTACGCTTTAATTCATCTGCAGCTTTGTTTAGGGTGTCTTCTAGCTCTAATAGTTCTGTAATATTTGTTTTAAGAGTTAAGTCTTCTGTTTTTGTTGATAAATTTTTAGTAAATTTGTTTATTTTTAAAATTGGTGATGATATTTTTTTAGAAATATAAAAAGAAATAATGAACGAAATAAATGAAATTATTATTATAATCATGCTTAATTGTTCACTTAAAATATCTTTTGTTTCTGAAGTTGGCTCTAAAGTAGCATTTATGTATATGTAAGTGTCTCCAATATTTATAGCTTTTACTAAAGTGTTTATATCATATTTTTGATTGATTACTTTATAACTTTGAGTAAATTCCCCACTGTCAATAAAAACTTCTTTATAAGTGGTTTCATCTCTTACATCACTTCCTATAATACACCCAACGCCAAAAGCATTAGAAGAATATATTACAGAGTCTGTTTTTGTTATTTCAATACATACTTCATACTCTAAGGCGATGTTGTCTAAATAAATTGGTAATTCATTATATTCAATGGATTCAATATTTAAAACTAATGATGCTGCTTCGTTTATGATATTTGTTTTTCTATATTCATAATATTCATCTAATAAAATAACTTGAAATGCCCAGATAAAAAATATAATTACTAATGCAAATGCCGTTAAGCATATCCACATTTTAAAAACTAGACTTTTAGTTAGTTTCTTCAAATTTATACCCTACACCTCTAATTGTAACAATATTACTTTTATATTCTAATATATTATTTCTAAGCATTTTTATATGTGTGTCAATAGTTCTATCATCTCCAAAAAAATCATATCCCCAAATTTTTGTTAACAATTGTTCTCTTGATAATGCAATATTTTTATTTTCTAAAAAATAAATTAATAAATCATATTCTTTAGGTGTTAATTTAATTACATTTTCTCTTATTGTTACTGTATGTGCAATTTTATTAATTTCAAGATATTTATATTTTAAAATATCTTTATCTTTTTTATTTCTTTTAGTCACTGTTTTAATTCTTGCCATTAATTCTTTTGGGCTAAAAGGTTTAGAAACATAATCATCTATTCCTAATTCAAATCCTACTAATTTATCATATTCTGTGTCTCTTGCAGATAGCATTATTACAGGAGTATCATATTCTTTCCTTATTTCTTTAACTGCCGAAAAACCATCCATTACTGGCATCATTATATCCATAATTATTATGTCAGTCTCACTATTCACCTTTTCTATTGCTTCTTTTCCGTTATTCGCTGTTGTTACATTATATTTATTTAATAAACAATATTCTTTTACAACTTCAACTATTAATTTTTCGTCATCCACTATTAAAACGTTCATAGAATCACCTCGTATATAAATTATATCAAATATTTGTGAAAAATACATGAAAAAAGAAGTTATTAAACTTCTTCAAATTGTGAATTATATAGATTTGCATAAAAACCATTTTTCTTAAGTAAGTCTTTATGATTACCAGTTTCTACAATATCACCATTATTCATAACTAATATTAAATCAGCATTTTTAATAGTTGATAGTCTATGAGCAATTATAAAACTAGTTCTATTTTCCATTAATTTATCCATTCCTTGTTGTATTAATATTTCTGTTCTTGTATCAACACTAGATGTAGCTTCATCCAAAATTAATATTTTTGGATCAGCTAATATTACTCTTGCAATAGTTAGTAATTGTTTTTGACCTAATGAAACATTATCTGATTCTTCATTTATAATCATATCATAACCTTCTGGTAATGTTTTAATAAAATGGTGTACACATGCTGCTTTTGATGCATTTTTAACTTCTTCATCATTTGCATCTAATTTACCATATTTAATATTATTTAAAACAGTATCTGAATACAACCAAGCGTCTTGTAAAACCATTCCAAATAAACTTCTTAACTCTTCTCTTTTAAATTTAGTTATATCTTTTCCATCTATTAAAATAGAACCTCTATTTAAATCATAGAAACGCATTAATAACTTTACAATTGTTGTTTTTCCAGCTCCAGTTGGACCTACAATAGCTATTTTTTGTCCTTTTTTAACTGTAGCAGAAAAGTCATTGATTATTATTTTATTTTCGTTATAACCAAATACAACATCTTTAAACTCAACATCACCTTTTATATTTTTTATTGAAAGTGCATCTTTTATATTTGGTGTTTCTTCTTCTTCATCTAAAAATTCAAATATACGTTCTGCTGCAGCCATAGTTGATTGTATCATTGTGATTATTTGAGCAATTTGTGAGATTGATGAATTTAAACTTCTACTATATTGTGAGAACGTAATAATACTTCCCACTTCTAATTTATCTTTTATTATTAATAAACTACCTAATAAGCAAATAACAACATAACCTAAATTACCAATAAATTGCATTAAAGGTTGCATGGCAGTTGAAATAACTTGGCTTTTCCAACCACTTTTATATAATTTATTATTTACTTCATTAAATTGATCTAGTGATTTTTCTTCACCATTAAATACTTTTACAATATTATGTCCACCATATATTTCTTCAACGATACCATTAATTTCACCTAAATTTTGTTGTTGTTGTAAGAAATATTTTTGAGATTTTTTAACTATTAAACCCATTCCAAATATTGATATTGGAAGTATTAATAAAGTTACTAAAGACATTGTTATATCAATTGAAAACATCATTATTAATATACCAATAATAGTCGCAACAGATGTGATTGATGATGATACAGCTTGCGATAAATTTTGGCTTAATGTATCAACATCATTTGTTATTTTTGATAATATTTCACCATGATTATATTTATCAAAGAAACTCATTGGGACTTTATTTAATTTAATTGAAATATTTTTTCTGAATTTATATGCTATATCATTAGTTATTGTATTTGATATTATGTTTACTATAAATGTTGAAATAGCACTTATTATATAAATTCCTATTAATAATAATAATGTACTTTGAATAGAATCAAAATCTATTCCACCAGTATTTGTTATTTTACCAATTAAACCATTGTATAACTCAGTTACTACATCTCCAGCCATACTTGGCCCTACTATAGAAAAAATAGTTGAAATAGTAGTAAAGAACAAAACAATAATAAACCATTTTTTATAATTTTTAAAATGACTAATTAGAGTTTTAAATGTTCCTTTAAAATCTTTGGCAGATTCTATTTTTCCATTTGCCATTGGACCACCTGGACCTCTATTCATTGTCTAATTCCTCCTGACTTAATTGTGATGATGCAATTTCTTTATACACTTTGCATGTTTTTAATAATTCTTTATGGGTTCCAATACCTTCAATTATTCCGTCATTTAATACGACTATTTGATCGGCATTCATAATAGTTGAAACTCTTTGTGCAACAATTAGCATTATTTTATCTTTTGTAATTTTTCCTAATTCTTTTCTTAGGGTTGCATCAGTTTTAAAATCTAATGCTGAAAATGAATCATCAAAAATATAAATGTCTGGGTCGATAGCGATTGCTCTTGCTATTGATAATCTTTGTCTTTGACCACCAGATACATTTGTACCACCTTGTGCTATATCAAAACTATATTGGTTTTCTAATTTTGAAACAAAATTATCTGCTTGCGCTATTTTTGAAGCTTCAACAACTGATTTATTATTTAATGTATCATCACCATATTTTATATTTGATAAAACACTTCCTGAAAATAAAATTCCTTTTTGTGGTACATATCCAATTTTTTCTCTTAATTGTTTCATTTCTAAATCTAAAATGTTAATATCATTTATTTTAATACTACCTTTTGTTACATCGTAAAATCTTGGTATTAAATTTATTAATGTTGATTTACCAGAACCAGTAGATCCTATAAACGCTGTTGTCATTCCAGCAGATGTTTTAAAGTTTATATTTGTTATAACATCTTCTTGTGCTTCAGGATATCTAAATGATACATTATCAAATTCTAAAGTTTTTATTTTTGATTTTAATTTTTTTGTTTTTTCTTTATTTTTAATACTACTATCTGTGTTAATAACTTCTAATATTCTTTTTGCAGATACAGAAGCTCTTGGTAAAATAATAGAAATAATTGCTATCATTAAAAATGACATTATAATTTGCATAGCATATTGAATATATGCCATCATATCTCCAACTTGTATAGTTCCAGCATCAACACCTACTGAACCATACCAAAGAATTGCCACAGTAGTTAAATTCATTATTAATAACATTATTGGCATCATGCAAGACATTGTTCTATTAATAAATAAATTTGTTTTTGTTAAATTTTTATTAGCTTCTTCAAAACGTTGTTCTTCATGTTTTTCATTACTAAATGCACGAATTACTGGGATTCCAGTTAATATTTCTCTAGATACTAAATTTAATTTATCAATTAATTTTTGTAATTTACTAAACTTAGGCATTACGAAAGTAAATAATAAAGTTATTACAAACATTAAAGTACCAACTGCACCGATAATTATAAATAACATAGAACTATCAGATTGTGTACTTTTTATTATTCCTCCAATTGCTATAATTGGTGCATAAAATACAACTCTAAACATCATTATGATAACTTGTTGAACTTGTTGAATATCATTTGTTGTTCTTGTAATCAATGATGCTGTTCCAAATTTTTTAACTTCTTTTTCTGAAAATTCTAATACATTTTTAAATACTTTTTCTCTTAGTGTTTTAGCTAGTTTAGCAGCCATTCTTGCTCCAACAAATAGTATCAACAATGCATCAGCCATTATCAATAAAGAAATACAAACCATTTTAGCTCCTGCTATTAAAATGTATTGTGTTTGTATTGAATCAATATCAATACCGATTTTTTCATATTCTACTTGTACAGTTGAAATAGCAAGTTGTTCTAAAATTGATTCTGGATATTCATTTAACATCTCGGCTAAAGGAGTTACAATTTCACTTAACTGTTCTTCTGTTAAAATAGATAAAATTGTAAATATATTTTCACTGTTTACTTCCATATTTAAAGAAGTTGATAATGCTTCAAATATTCCATCTGTCATTTCACCTTCTGTTGCAAGTAAATAAGAAAGTATTCCAGTTTCATATATTACATCTCTTGCTTCTTCACTATAGTTTTCGTTTAATAGATAAATATCTTCTTCTAATAATAAAGGATATTCTTCTAAATAGTCACCTAGAGAAGTTATAACGGTATAACTATCTAATAATAATTCATCTTTATCAGTAAGTAATAGCATTTTATCTAATGTAGTATCTGATAATGTTTCATATACCCCATCTTGTATTCCTTTTTGTTGAATACCTACATTTACAATATCAGAAGTATATTCTGGTAGTGATAAATCTAAATAAGCTTGTGCGACTAAAAGAATTATAATTAATATAATCTTTGGAAAGTCATTTTTTAAATATTTTAATAATTTTAACATGTATATATTCCTTTCATAACTAAGTTTAATTTATTTATATATTTATTTCTAACTAGTTCATAATCTACGCCTTTTTCAAAAATAAGCACTAAATGATGAAAAGTTATTATATTTAATATACTAACTAAATCTTTTAAATCTTTTTCTTTTAAATTCAATTTTTTCATATCAATCAAACCTAAAATTTGATGTCTTACTTCTAATTTTTCTTTTTTTATACTATCATTCATCATTTGACCATTAATGTTTTTGATACCATTTTTTACAAATTCTTTATTTGGTGCATTAGATTGATAAATATAATCAAATATTTCTTTATAAGTGATTAAAAGATCCCCTTTGTTTTTCTTTAATATAAAAATAAATTCCAAGGTTATCTTTTCTATTACATCTTTTAATAATTCCAAATATAATTCTTCAATATTATTAAAATATAAATAAAAAGTTCCACGTGGCATATTTATGTCTTTAATTATTCTATTTATACTTGCTTTTATAAGTTGATGTTCACTAAATTCTTTTATAGCGGCTTGTTTTATATTTTCTTGTTTTTCTATTGATAATTTATAAAATAACGGACTTGCCATAAATATCCTCCTTAACCTTCTTATTCATTATATTCAATTACTGACAAATTGTCAATAAAATAATAAAAAAAATATTATTTAAATATTTTCTTCTTTACATTCCATTATTTTAACTTTCTTTTTTAATAAATCAAGACCTTCTTTTTTTAATGATTGTGCCATTTTCTTATTACTTACGACTTCGTATTGATGTATATACATTTTGGCTAATATATCTGAGTATGCACGTAATAAATTAACTTGCATAGCCTCTTTTAAAGCTAAACCATCTTCTTCTGCTATCGAATAAACACCATTTGAAATATCATTATATTCACTTAATAATGATGATAAATATGGAACTTCTTGATTTATTGGAATAAAAGAATTATTTACCTGATTAAAAAACCAACTATCCGTATATTGTTGTAACGAATTAACGATAACCATTCTCAGTTCATAACCACTTAAATTTAGTGATTTAGCATCACTTTTAAATCCTCTTTTGTCTTTGTGATAACTATAAAAATATAGTGCTTTATAAATATAATCTTTTGCTTTTTTTTCACCATATTCTTCACCATAAAATCTAGCCATTGAAGGACTACAACTAAAGGCTCCTTTTTCATAATGAGAATCTATTATATCTAAAGTTTCAAATAAATCATCTTTTAATTGAATACTATTTTTTTCCATTTTTATTTCTCCTTAATTATATATAATAAGCGGTTTTTCCTGTTATTTTTTCAGTTAATTTTTCATTATATGCAAGTTGTTTTCTTTTTGCATTTCTTTCTTTTTTCTCTAATTCTTTTACAAATCTACGTTTAAAACTAATTTTATAAGTACTAATAATACTTGCAGGTTCTTTTAGTTCAATGTTGTTTTTTAATTGCCAAGCAGTTATTCTAGAATATATTTGAATTAATCGTGTAACATGGAAAAAAGCTTTTTCTTTTTCACAATTCGCAAATGCTTCCAATTCAATAATTAACTCTGGAAATTGATCTTTTATTCCTATGATTTCTTTTCCCTCTTTTACAAATCTAGATTGTGATATTTTTGTAAGCGAAAAAATCAATGTTTGCATTATTTCAGGTGTTGTATAGGACTCTGAAAAAGTGCATTGTGGTGGAAAGTATCCAGGAAATTCATCTCCTGATACTATCCTTTCAAAAATCATATTTGAAATTGTGTCCTCCACTTCATAAACGTGAATATCTGTTATTGTTACAAGTTTAAAACGTAACCCATCTTCAACGGCTTTTTCTAAATATATTTTTGCAGCTTCTAATGTTTTTTCATCTTTCATATTTTTTCTCCTTTTATTCTATTACTATTTTTTGTGTCAATTTTTCAGTATAAGCTAGTTGTTTTCTTTTAACTTGATTTTCTTTTCTTTGCATTTCTTCAATAAAACGACGTTTTAAACTAACTTTATATGTATCAGTAATGCTTGTTGGTTCAGAAAATTTTAAACATTCTGACATTTCCCAAGCAAATATTTGACAATATTTTTTAAGTAAACCTATTGAAATAAATCCAGCGTCTTCACCTTTACAATTTGCAAACGCTTCTAGTTCAAGAATTAATCGAGGATATTTATCTTTTACTTCTTGAATCTCTCCATTTTCATCTACATAGCTAGACTGTGCATATTTTGTTAATGCAAAAATTACTGTTTGTAGTATTTCTGCTGAGGTATGTTTTACGATAAATGATTCTTGATGTAAATTTATTGAACCATAAAAATCATATGAGTTATTTCTAATTACATTTTCAAACAATAAAGTTAAAATAAATTGTTCTAACTTTAATTGATTATATGCAGTACTATGTCTTGTTACATCATCATGTGCTTTTTTAATAAATAATTTTAACTCTTGTCTTGCTTCTTTTAATTTTTTTTCATCCTTCATTTTTATTACCCCTTTAATTTAATAACTTGCGCTATTTTTCTTTCTGCATCAATATATTTTTTTTGTTTTAGCTTATATGTTTCTTTTGCTTCTTCTATTTGTTCTTCTGTAGCTGTATCTAGAGTAATAGATGCCATCATTTTTTCTAAAATAATACTTTCTGGATCATTTACAATTCTTAAATTGTTAAAATGCACTGAACCTACTATTTGTGAATAAATAGCTATTGCTTTATCTAAAACACATTTTGTTTGTTCTTTAGTACTATAAGAAAATTCATACACACAACTAGTTAAACTTGATGAAAAAAGAACTAACGGAAAGAGTGGCTTAGATAATTCTGATTCATCACTGTCTTTATTAATTGCATAAGCTTTTGAATACGAAAGCAATGAATACATAATTATTTCTAAAAGTTCTCGTTTTGTATATTTTGAAACTGATGTAGAAGATAAATTTTCATCATAACCTTCATTAATTAATTTTTTTAATGAAAGAAATATTCCCATAATATAATTATATTCACTATCAATCGGGAAATCTTCATAAGGAATTTTTATATTTTCAGCTACACTTGAAACACATTCCTCTAATTCTATTTTAGCCTTACTTAATTTAATTGGATCATTCATAAATCTCTTCTCCTTTTTTTAATGTTTTTTCTAATTTTTTTAATTCTGTTTTAATTTTCTTTTTTGTTATTAATTTTTTGCTTTTTTCTTTTGTAATATTAAAATTATTTCTTTTTATAATATGCAATTTATTATAATTTAAATATACACTTATTTTAACATATAAAGTAATACAATATAATATACTAAAGATTATTTCTTTACCATTACTATTTAAAAAATATTCAATTGTATCTTCTAATTCAGGGAAAATTTCATTTAAATATTTACCATCTTCTCTTATTAATGATTGGTTATATATAGCAAGTGAGTGAATTATAATTTGTAATGTTTCAGATGGCTTATATTTTTTTAGTAATTTAACTAATTCTCCATCAGATTCATTTTGAAAAATGTATTTATTTAAACTTTTCATAATTTGATTAGTTAAATCTTCAATATTAATTTTTTTGTTATCTTTTATTTGTTTATGAATATAATTTTTTATAATTAGTTCAAAGTCAGAAATTCCTGATTCTACTTTCAAATCATTTTTCATAAAAGTCTCCCTTTTTTGTGAGGTTATAGTACTACAAAAGGCTTAGTTTGTCAAATTTAAGCATTAAAAAAGACTTATTTAAATAAATCCTTTATTACCTTTTTCATTGTGCGAATTAAAATTTACTTTGTTTTATTAGACTTTTCTTCTTTTTTAAAATAGTTCAATACATCAATTGTTTCAAATCCTGATTTATTATAAAAGTTAACTCTCCAATCATACGAATTAACGTAACAACTTGTAATTCCAAGGTCCTTACATCTATTTATAATTGTGTGCATCATAGCTTTTCCTAACCCAGTTTTTTGATATTTGTTTCTAGTTGATACTGGTTCTATAAAAGCAGTCTTTAGTTCTAAATTAACATAACAAAATGCATAAGAACATAATTCATCAGTGCTTCTAATAATAACTTCAAAACTGTCTTTAAAATAATTTGATTTTTTTCTACTATTATAGCTTTCTAAATTAGGTATATAATCTATTTCTTCAGCATCCGGATGGAATCCTAAATGGCAGACAATAGATTTTGCAGTGTCATCTAAAATTTCTTCTCCGTATGCAATATAAAATCCATCGGGTAATTCTACATTATAACTTCCTAATTGTGGATTTACAAAATTATCAAAATCATGTTCATTTTGCAATATATATGAATTATTACTTAAAAAATTATTTTGGTTTGAAATTGACTCATGAGTTATTATTAATATGTCATCTGGATTTTCAAAATCAGGAGCAATTTTTTCTTCTAAAAATTTTACCATATCGTCAAATAAATATTCATATCCTTTTGATGTGTAAGGATACATAGCTTCTCCATCAGGCAATAACACTGCGACTACATTACCATTTTCTTCCCAATAATGAAGATAATTTTGTGAAGGGATTTTTCCATTTTCTTTTTCTAACCATACATCAATTCTAAATACCACATCTTCAAATCTTTCTGGTAACCAACAATTTAAATTTTGATTTTTTTGATATTCTTGCATTAAAAACATTTTTATTTTATCAAAATCAATACCTTTTTTATACTTAACTATTTCCATTATTTTCACCTCTAATACAATTTTAACATAATTTTAATTATTATCAAAAAAAAAGAAAATTTTATCTTTTCTTGTTAATACTAATAAAGGTGATTTAAATGAAAATAAATTTAGGATATGCTTGTGTATCAAAAACTTTAAACGTGACTTCCTCTACTCCATTTACTTATACAGAATTTTTAAAAACAAACGATTTTAATAAATTAGATAGAATTATTAATTCTAATTTAGAAGATTTAGAAAAAATTTTATATTACAATATAAAAAATAATATTACATTTTTTAGACTTACTTCAAAGCTAATACCACTTGCTACAAAAAAAGATGTTGTATTTGACTATGTAAATAATTACAAAGAAGAATTTAACAAATTAAAACCATTAATTAAACAATTAAGAGTTGATGTACATCCAGATCAATTTACTGTTTTAAATAGTGTCTCGAGTGAAGTAGTGAAAAATTCAATTGATAATTTAGAATATCATTATAACATTTTAAATCTTTTAGGTATTGAAAATAAAATAATTATTTTACACGTTGGATCAAGTACTTTTGGTAAAAAAAATAGTATAACAAGATTCATAAATAATTTTAATTTGTTACCAGACCATTTAAAAAAAAGCATTGCTATTGAAAACGATGATAAGGTATTTAATATAAAAGATTGTTTATATATTGCAAATACATTAAATATCCCTTTTGTATTAGATTATCATCATTACATATGTAATAACGATAAAGAAAATTTATATGAATATATGGAAAAAATTTTTAATACTTGGAAAATAAAACCTAAGATTCATTTTTCTTCTCCAAAAAGCAAATTAAAAAAAGAGTTTAGAAGCCATCATGATTATATAGACGTAAACTCTTTTATTAACTTTTTAGAAAATATTAAATTTCTAAATAAAGATTTTGATATTATGTTAGAAGTAAAAGCAAAAGATGAAGCATTATTTAAATTAATAAGGCAATTAAAATATAATAATTATACTATAAAAGGTACGACTATATATTTATAGTTTAAATGTATCTACTAATTAACTCTGTTTTATCAATTCGTTTTTGTTTTTGCTTACCTACTTCTTGTTGTATTAATACATTATATTTTGGATTAAGATTTGTTTTTATAGTTTGTGGGTATTCAACAACATTAATTTTTGCTGATATTTTACAAGCTAGTATATTAGAATATATAAATATAACTTGAGAAGCACAAAGTGATAAATCTTTTTTTTCGCAATTTAAAAATCTATCTACACATCCTTTTAGTCCAGGGAAAGCAGTTGTCATAGGAACTTCTACTTCACCATCAACTAAAGTAGAATTACTATCTTTAGATAATGAATATATTAATATTTGTAATAATTCTGCTGGTGTATATTTATTTGTTAAACTATCTTTTTGTTTCTCAGAAATTGCTTTATATAATCTGTTTTTAACATAAAACTTTACCTCCAACAAAGTTGTTTGACTTTTTTTATTTTGTTTTAAAAAATCTTTTTCTAAAATTTGTTCTAGTTCATTTAGTCCATTTAATAAGTCTATTTCATTTCTCATAATTCTCTTCCTTCTTCTAAATTTATAATACTATAAATAAATTAAAAAAGCAAAAGAAAAATATATGTTTTTTTTGATAACTTGTTGATTTTTAATAATAAAAAGAGTATAGTATAAGTACAAACATGAGGAGGTTTGAAATATGGGTTTAATCAAACATGGAATAGCTTTGATAATAGAAAAAGCACTAAAAAAGCACGGATATAATGTTACAAGAATTGGAAGTAAAGTTTTTACTATTCAAACAGGTAATATAGATTTAAGCGCTACATTACAAGGAACTTATACATATGACGAAGTTATGGAATTTAATGACGAGATTGGATATTCATCTCGCTTAGGTCATTCTAATGGAACACCTATAGCAATAATAGGGATTCCAAATGATAATTATGAAGTTGGTTCCTTTAAAGATGTATGGGAATACGGAAAAGCTTCACCAGAAAAAGAATATCCTTTTACATTATACGATGAAGAAACTGCAAAACAAATTGGTAATTATACTGTAGGGTTTAATAGTTATTTTGAAAGAATAAAAAAAGATTTAAAATTTGATAAATTAAATCAAGTATATGAACAAACAAAAAGCAACAAAATAAGACATCTAGCAATAGAAACACCATTTGTATTAGATGCAGAATATAAAATGAATGGAACTTATTCATTTAAAGAAATTAAAAAAATGTTAGCGCAAGATAAATTTAGAATGACATCATTTGCATCATATGCATTAAAAGATGGTAAACCAATTGCTATAATTGGGGTTGGTTATAGAAAAGATGGCTCAATTTGTGGGTTTAGAGATGTATGGGAATATGGTAAAGATGAACCCGAAGTATCTACTTATGAACCTATAAGCATAGAAGATGCACAACATATTACTAATTTTGAAGTATATGGATGTGATTGTACTACTGCTGATATCGATATAGTTGATATGGATGTAGAAAAATACGACAGAAGATTTGATAAACGTTTTGATTATTATTCTGAAGGTGTTGATTATCGAATGAGTTATAAGAATCCAAAAAAAGATAAAGTTAAAACATTAGATACTCCATAAATCATAAATTATATATTTAAATATAAAAAAACTTATCCAATATAGATAAGTTTTTTAATGTCTTTTTGGTAGCGACGAATGGATTCGAACCATCGACCTAACGGGTATGAACCGTTTGCTCTAGCCAACTGAGCTACATCGCCATTTATGAACAAAATAATTATAACATTTTAATTTATATTAAATCAAGTCTTTTTATAAAAAAAAACAAAGATTTAACTTTGTTTAAAATAATCCAGATATTATATTATTACTTATTTTCATATTTTCATAAGCTGGAGTTTTATTAAGTCCAGGTAAAGTCATTATATTCCCTAATAAAACAACAATAAAACCAGCACCATTATTTAAATATATATCTTTTATTGTTAATTCAAAATTAGTAGGCGCTCCTAAACTTTTTTGATTATCTGTAAAAGAATATTGTGTTTTAGCAATGCATATTGGTAAATTAGAATTAATGCTTTCAATAAATTTGATTTTTTCTTTTATTTCATCACTAATAACAATATCATTACTTCTGTATATTTTTGTAGCGATACTATTTATTTTATTATAAATGGTATCAGTTAATTCATAAGTAAAAATAGGACTTGGTTTAGTATCAAAAGAAACTATTATTTTAGCTAAATCTTTTGCTCCCCTACTGCCTTGTTCAAAAGATGAAGAAATCGCATATAACACATTATTACTAATTAAATAATTTTCTAAATATTCAATATCTTCTTTTTTATCTTTAGAAAAATGATTAATACAAACAACTATATTTTTATTAAACTGTTGCATATTTTCAATATGTCTGTTTAAATTTTCTATTCCTTTTTTTAAATCATCGTACCCATTATATAACAAACTTCTAATAGTAGTATTAATTACAATAACATCTGGATATATATTAGCTTTTCTGCATTTAATATTAATAAATTTCTCAGCACCTAAATCAGATCCAAACCCTGCTTCAGTCACAACGTAATCAGTTAAAGATAAACCTAGCTTTGTAGCAATTACACTATTGCATCCATGAGCTATATTAGCAAATGGACCACCATGAATAATAGCTGGATTATTTTCTAACGTTTGCACTAAATTAGGCTTTATTGCATCTTTTAATATAATTGTAAGTGAATCTTCTATTTTTAATTCAAAAGCAAAAACAGGTTTGTTATCTTCATTAACACCTATAATTATATTACCAATTTTTTCTTTTAAATCATTAATATCTTCGGCTAAACAAACAATAGCCATTATTTCGCTTGCAACACTTATATTAAATTTTTCTTCTCGATTATAACTTGAATTAATTGTAATATTTCTTAATGCACGATCATTTAAATCTAAACATCTTCTAAATAAAACATTTTTAATCTTTAAATCATTTCCTTGAAATATATGATTATCTATAGCAGCACACAATAAATTATTTGCTGATGTAATAGCATGAATATCTCCCGTAAAATGAAGATTTATATCCTCCATTGGAATTACTTGACTATATCCTCCACCTGTTGCTCCACCTTTAATACCAAATACTGGACCCATTGAAGGTTCTCTTAAAACAACTAAACTATCTTTTCCTATACTATTAAGTGCATCATTTATACCAATACTCATAGTTGTTTTTCCCTCTCCATAAGGAGTTGGAGATGTCGAAGTAACTAAAATTAATTTACCTTTTTTATTTTCTATCTTTTTATTTATTTTAGCTTTATAATTTCCATATAGCTCTAATTCGTCTTCTTGTATATTTAATTTGTTTGCAATGTCTTTAATATTTAACATTTTAGACTCTTGTGATATTTCTATATCTGTTTTCATATTTATCACCTC
Source organism: Mycoplasmatota bacterium (assembly GCA_044432805.1). Lineage (GTDB taxonomy): Bacteria > Bacillota_I > Bacilli_A > RF39 > UBA660 > CAYJEO01. Next base: position 38,540 of record JAWXUI010000005.1, read on the forward strand.
TAATACAATTATAACAAAAAAAGACTATAAAAGTCTTCTTTTTAATAATTTTCTGCTCTTAATTCAAAATATGCTTTAGGATGTGCACATACTGGGCATAAAGCGATTGCTTCTTCTCCGAAATGTACATGTCCACAATTTCTACAAATCCACATTTTTTTCTCATCTTTTTTAAATACTTTTTCTTCTTTTATATTATTTAATAAAGAAGTGTATCTTTCTTCATGTTCTTTTTCAATTTTACCAACTTCTGTAAATAAGAATGATAATTTAGTAAATCCTTCTTCTTTAGCAGTTTTAGCAAATTCTGCATACATATCTGTCCATTCGAAATTTTCACCATTTGCAGCAGCTAATAAATTTTCTTCAGTAGTTCCAATTTCCCCACCATTAAGTTCTTTAAACCACATTTTAGCATGTTCTTTTTCATTGTTAGCAGTTTCTAAAAATATAGCAGCTATTTGTTCATAACCTTCTTTTTTAGCTTTTGATGCAAAGTAAGTATATTTATTTCTTGCTTGGCTTTCTCCTGCAAATGCAGTCATTAAATTTTGTTCTGTTTTACTTCCTTTAAGTTCCATTATTTTCTCCTTCTAGCACATTCTTTGCATATTCCACTTACCACGACTTCGATATTATTAACAATCAAATCTTCGTCAAATAATTTTTCGTAATTAACTTCTTCTAAATCAACTAAACAATTACAACATTCGCAATAAAAATGACTATGATGATTTAATGTCTTATCAAATCTATCTCCACTTTTAAGACTTATTTTGTTTATCTTGTTGTTCTTAACTAAATCAGCTAAATTACGATATACTGTTCCAAGACTTATGTTTGGTAATATTTCTTTTGCCTGTAAGTAAATTTGATTGGCATCTGGATGATCACATCTATTTGCAACAATTTCAAATATAACTTCTCTTTGTTTGGAATATCTCATATATGCTCCCTAATAGTAATCATTACTAATTACACTATAATTGTACTACTTATATTTATATAAAGTCAATAAAAAAGAACTATTTAGTTCCTTTATAAAATCTAGATATAACTTTAGCAAATTGATATAAAATATCATCGCTATTATTGATTGCAATAAATTTACCATATGCTTTACCACCAATTGTAAGTGACGCTATCAAAGCTGTTGTAATTAAAGTAATAATTAATACATTAAAATTTAATAATTCAGATATCTTAGATGCAATTATAACACCAGCAGTACCCGAAACTATTCCACATATATCTCCAATAACATCGTTACAAAAAGATGAAACTTTATCAGCTTTTTTTATTAAATTAACTCCTGTTGAACCACCTTTTACTTTTTTAGAACTCATAGAGTTAAATGTATTTATATTAGCCGCTGTTACTGCAACTCCAATCATATCAAAAATAACACCAAATGTAATAAATAATATTACTAATATAATCCCAAGTAAAATATTAACATTAGGGATTATTAATTCTGATAAAAATGAAAATATTAATGATATAAAAAAAGCACATATTGATATAATAATAATCCATTTTATATTTTCTTTGTTTTTTTGTTTTTTCTTCATATTTCTCCTAAATAAAAAAAGGTAAAAACCTTTTTTGTTTGGCATTTTAAAAAGTAAACTTTACGCCATAGGTCAAGTAGGATTTCCCTTATTTCTACTCACCGTTACCAGTGTAGTGGTTCCCCTTTAAAGAAATAAATATATTGTTTCCAATTATATGACTTGATTACCACTTAGTGCGTACTGCAATCCTTTTAAAAAATACATTCTAGGAGATTTCCTCCCCAACTTTCATTACTAATTCTTTTTTGCAGTAATAATTTCAAATTGCGATATTAAATTAATTCTAGCTATAAACTAATTTAATTGGATCAATTATCCCAAATTACCACTCAAGACAAGCTACACTACTCATAACTTTCGCCACCTAGTAGGTTTAATCCCAAGTCGTACATTATGCACAAGATTAGGTCTCCATAAATGCGGGGTCGTTTGCCGTATGCCATTACGATCGCCCTTCATTCTATCTTCCAGCATCCACCCCAAACTGGGCGTAAGAAGCAGACACCAGAAGCTTCACAGATATGCTCTTTAGTGGATTTTTAGCCCCACCTTCGTAATAAATTAAGTTGACTAGAATAATGCGCCAAAATAAATTACAAGAAAAATTATAACAAAAAATTATCATTTTGTCAAATTACATTACATTATATTCAAAAACTATATTTTTATTTAATTTATTTATATCTCTTCAAAATAAGTTTTTTCTTTTATTAAAACAATACTTTTACCAGAACTAATTTCATTTACTAATTTAATAAATTCATCTGTTTTTTTAAATGGAATAATTATATTTGAAATAATTTTTTCGTCATATGAAATATTTTCTTTTATATACTTATTTTTATTTATTTCATAAAGAATAGGATTAATAAAATTATAGTCAGTAATAATTTCTAATCTGTCACCTAAAACCATAGTTGATATTTCAACTTTCTTTAAAACTTCTTTCACTGCATCTTTATATGCATGACATAATCCACCAGTTCCAAGTAAAATACCGCCAAAGTATCTTGTAACAACACAAGCAACATTTACTAACCCACTAGAGGTTAAAATTTCTAGCATTGGTAATCCTGCAGTTCCACTTGGCTCTCTATCATCACTACATCTAAGTATTTCTTTTTTACTTCCAATTATAAATGCACTACAATTATGTTTCGCATCATAATGTTTTTTCTTTATTTTATTCACAAAATCAATTGCTTCTTCTTCTGTAGACACTTTTTTTAAATGCGCTATAAAACGAGATTTTTTAATAACAATTTCGTTATATATTATTGTTTCATTACTACATTTTATTGTTTTATATTCATCAGTCATAAGCACCTCTGTTTTTTTATTATAACAAAATATTTTTTTTTATACAATTAACAATTTTAATATAATTTATCTAGACTTTTTTTAAAATTATGCTATAATCTTTTAAAGGAGAAAGTTATGAGTATATTAAAAACAAATAAAGACGGTACATTAATAGTTTTGTCTGGTCCATCAGGAGTAGGAAAAGGAACAATTGTAAAAGAAATTTTAAAAACAAACAAAGATATTTGGGTATCTATATCTGCAACAACTAGAAAACCTCGTGGTAAAGAACAAAATGGTGTAGAATATTTTTTCCTTAGTAAAGAAGAATTTGAAAGTGGAATAAAAGACAATAAATTTTTAGAATACGCGATTGTTCATAATAATGATTATTATGGAACACCAAAAGAAAAAATTGATGAAAAGTTAAGCCAAGGTATTGATGTAATATTAGAAATTGATATCCAAGGAGCTTTAAAAATTAATGATTTAGTTAAAGATGCATTATTTATTTTTATTATGCCACCTACTATGGACATTTTAATAAATAGATTAATTGAAAGAAATACTGAAAATAAAGAAAAAATAATTAAACGATTTAAAGCAGCATATAAAGAAATAAATGAAGTTAAAAAATATAATTATGTTGTTATAAATGATGAATTATATTTAGCAGTTAAAAAAGTTGAATCAATTCTTTTATCAGAAAAATGTCGTGTTGATAGAATTGAAGAAGTTACATTAGATAATACTGAAGAATTTATTCATGAAAAATTAGTTGATATGCAATAAAAAAAACCTTATGGTTTTTTTATTTTAATATTTTTTTCCATTTGCTTAAAAATAAATCGATATTATATTTTTCTGCTTTTTTTCTGGCTTGTGAAGACATTATGCTTCTTCTACTTTCATTATCAATTAAATCAAGTATTCTGCTAGTCATTTTATCATAATTTCTATCAGGTATTAAATAACCATCCCAATTATTAGAAATAATTTCTCTAGCTCCTTGGGCACTATCAAATGCAACACAAGGTAACCCGTGAGAAAATGCCTCTAAAATAGATATACCAAATGATTCTTCTAAAGATGTCATTACAAAGATAGATGAATTATCTAATATTTTAGAAACAGAATATGGTGTTTTATAACCATGTAAAGTAACATTCTTTGCTAAATTAAAAGCTTCTATTCTATTTTGAATATTTTCTTTTTCTGGTCCATCGCCGATTATATCTAATTTTACTTCTGGTATTTTTAAACTTACTAATTTAAATACTTCTATCAATTCATCAAAACCTTTAATCTTTGTTAATTTCCCTACCGATACTATTCTTAAATTATTTTTCTTTTCACTTATTTCTGGAAATTCATCTAAGACATTAGGTATATGAATACATTTAACATTTAATAAATCTTTATATAGACTTAAATATTCATTATTTACTACAACGAAGTAATCAAAAAATTTAACTTTTCGTTCTAGTTGACTTATAAATTTTTTAGTATTTTGATGGTATTCATGATCCCAAGCAATTTTTTTTGCTTTTGTTTTTTTAAAAATAGAACCATACTTAGAATTAATAGATATAATAAAATCAAAATTATCATTTAAAACAATTTTTTTTAATTTATTTTTTGCTAATATCTTGTCTTTTGTTATTTTTTGTATATAGTTACTATTAATTTCAAGATTATTAATCAAATATTGTACATCCACATTTTTAGGTATTTTATAAGCTGGTCTTTTTGTTGTTTTATTTTCAACAATTAAAGTGATTTTATACGAGTCACTAAAAGTTTTTAAAAAAGTCATTATAGACTTTTGTATTCCGCCATATCCTAAATGTGGTGCTAAAATCATAATTTCTTTCATTTAATCACCTGCAAGCATAATAACATATTTCTTTTTTTTTGTCAAAATTTGCAATTGTAATTCATTACTTAAAAAGTTAATTGCACTTTTTATAGTCTAATTTTAAAGAGTATATTTAGTTTTTGAATAGAAGAAGCAATTTTTTATTAGCAAATTCACTTTCCATTTCACTATTATAATAATAATTAAAAAAAAGCAAGTACAAAATTGCCTTTACCCTTTTAAATAACCATATTTATATTTTTTTATTTATAAATTTTAATTATATGTTTTTTCTATTTGTTTTGATAAAACTTCTAAAAGCATAGATTTATTAACTAAATTAAAGTCAACAACAGTCTCATTTCCAGTTAAATCATGGTCTAATACTATTTGTTCCATAAAAATTAAATTACTATAGGCATCAACCAACGATTGATGCCAATCTATATTAGTTTGTTTTTCCAATTCCATATTATTTACAGCCCAAACTAAATCACCGGTCTCTTGACAATATTTTTCTAAATCAAATACTCTCTCTGAATTAACGTATCCACCTGCGTTTAAATAACTTGCTGCTTTTGCATCAGTATATATGAATGTTTCTTCAATTCCTTGTTCTTTTAAGAGCTCAGATAATTTTATTTTAGCATTTGTTACTTCTTCCATACTATAACCTAACTGTCTATCTGTTGAATTAGCAACTTCAACATCAATTGTAAATGGCAAAACATTTCCAGTTAATTCTTTTCCACCGTTTTTATATACTAATTCTTGTAGTCTACCATTTATCCATTCTAATTCTAGTTTTGCTTCTTCTTCTGTTGCACAAGTAGAATAATAATAAAAACCATAAGGTATTCCATATTCTTCTAGTTTTGTTATTTGATTATATGCATTATCAATTGAAAAATCATCTGATAAAGCGAAAGTACCATAACCACTTGCTCCAATTTTAATCATAGCTCCCGAAATTTGTTCATTAGGAACATATGAAAAATTATCAATACTATTAGAATTTCCAGAGATAATTAATTTTTCTAAATTATCTGGAGTTAATTCCCATATATCAATCAATAATATTTTTCCTTCATCTGTTGTGTCAATTGTTTTTATATTCTCAATTGCAGCAGAAATATATTCAGATTTACTTTCAGTAGTTTGAATAGTTGTTCCGTTAGATAAATTATCTGATTTCATAATATATTGAATATCGATATATCCACATTTTACTTCTCCGTCTTCCATATATCTTATTTCTGTAAATTTTTCATTTATTGTATTTGTACCATATACAACAAAAATTTCAGTTTCCTTAGGAAGAATTGAGATAGTTTGTGAATCATCCATCGCTCTTAATTTTACCTCTGTATTTTCATCGGTTGTAAAATAATTATAATTAAGGTTATTATCGTACTGATAATTTAATTCTGGATTTGGAGTTACATATCTTTCAGATATATATCCATTAATTTCTTTTCCGTCAGAACTTATTATACTGGCTAAAAGCCAACCATTATTAACATCGTTTTCAGCATTTATTATAGTTAATTCTTGACCGCTTTCTAATTTTGCAATTATATTATCAGCCATTTCTGCCGAACTTCTAAAATTAATCGTTTCTCCATTTGCTTCAGCAATATAATTATTTAAAAAATTTATTGTCAAACAACCATCAAAGTTTGCAATTAAATCTTTGTTATTTCCATCTTTATCAAGGTCACTTGATAAAAACGGAATATTACAATATCCTTCTTGAAGATTTCCATTTGAATCGAAGTAATTTATATAACCATAGTTAAATTTATATGCTTCTTTGTTTTGGTCGTTTGTGTCAATGTAAAAAGAATCTTCATTTAACAGCACAATACTTCCTGTTGGAATAGTGTCAATTAACTCACTATTAGAAGACCCCTCAGCTCTAATGTTTATGTAATTATTATATCCATCACCAACTACATAGCAAACTCTTTGTTGAGATTTATTAAAAAGTACTTGATTGTCAAAGTTAAAAGATGAAGAAACAAATCCATTAATTAATTTATTGCTTTCTCCTGAATCTCTTACAATACAGATTTCTTCTACTCCATATTTTTTACTGTAATCACTATCGTTTACTTGTAAAACAACATCACCTTCAAGCATCTCTAAAATCTCTCCATTTTTAGAAACATAACTAGTTGTATCATTGATTTGCTCTGCTTTAGTACTTATAGTTTCAATATCTATTGATTCAGTTGAATGTTTAAAACAACCAGTTAAAGTAGATGAGCTTAGTGCTATTGTACCGGAAAGCAATACCGGTAGTATATTTTTTGTAATATAAAGTTTAATATTTTTAATATCCATTAAAAACCCCTCTTTTCTTAATATCGGTTACATTAACATAATTTTTTAAATATGTCAATTATTTATTAATTTATAACTATTATCACCAAAAATATTAAAAAAAGCTTAGTCAATAACCAAGCTAATAGAAAAATAAACATTTTATTTATTATTGATATAAGTCAAATAAATTAGCATGATTAATATATTAATTTATTTTAAAAATTATTTATGCTAAAGTATTTATCTTCTTTTAATTGATTTTTCCATTTTTTTTCTAAGTAAAGTTGTTCTTTATTATATCTAATTTGTTTTTCTTTAGTTACTTCATAACCTCTAGATTTAGATTCATAGTGATACATTGTTACATAACTAAGATTAACATTATAATAACCTTTATCTAATAATTTTAAATTAAAATCAACATCATTAAGCGCAACTTTTAATGATTCATCAAATCCTTTTACTTCTTCATATTTACTTTTTTTAACCATTAAACAAGCGGCTGTCACAGCAGAATAGTTAAAAGGCATTACAAGTCTTCCCATTAGTCCTGTATCATCTTTTTTTCTAGTTACATAAATATGTCCGGCTAGACCAGCATATCCTAACACTACTCCTGCATGTTGTACTAAATTATCTTTATATAATAATTTTATTCCAACGGCACCTACATGTTCTAATGAAGCATGTCCAACCATTTTAAATAAAAAATCTTCATCTATTACTTCAGTATCGTTATTTAACAAAAGTAAATATTCACCTTTTGCTTTTTTAACACCTTCATTGTTTAATTTAGAATAATTAAATTCTTCATCAACTCTAACAACTTTAAAATTTTTATTTTTCTTGTATTCTTCAAATAAATTAAGTGTATATTCTTCATCACTTCCATTATCAACTACAATAATTTCAAAATTTTTATATGTGTTTTTATTATATAAAGAATCAATACAAACTTTTAATAATTTTCCATAATTTCTTGTAGGAATAATAATTGAAATTAAAGGATTATTTGTTTTATAATCAATTAAATAAGTCGATACAAAAGGATTGTGATAAACTCTTCCTTTTAATTTTCTTCTTTTTAAAGCATCTTCTAACAATTTAATAGAAGCATCTTTTGTATATTCTTTGTTTCCTAAAAAACCAGCTGTTGAAGTTGCACTCATTCTCCAATGATATAATATTTTATTAACGTGATATATATTATTTGTTTTTTCCAAGACCCTTAAAAACAAATCCCAATCTTGTGAACCATCATATTTAGATCTAAATCCACCAACTTCTTCTACTAAAGATTTCCTAATCATTGTAAGATGACAAATATAATTTACAGCCATTATAGTATCAGGTGAATAATCCGGCTTAAAATGTGGTTCGCATCTTCTTCCATTAAAATCTAGTTTATCTTCATCAGAATAAATAAAATCTAATTTTTTATTAATATTCAATTGTTCTACAAAATAATAAAGTGCATCTTTTGCTATTAAATCATCATTATCGACCAAAACAATAAATTCACCTTTAGCGCTTTTAATAGCTGTATTAGAAGCTTGTGAAATCATACCGTTTTTTTCTCTGAAAGTAACTTTTATTTTTTTGTTTTTACTATATTTTTTTAAACACTCGATAGTTTCTTTATTTGTCGAACAATCATCAGCTATACAAATTTCAAAATTATCATATGATTGATTTAATATTGAATCAATACATTCTGTCAATAATTTTTCACTAACGTTATAAGTTGGAATTATAAATGAAATTAAAGGATTATATTTAAATTTTTTTACCTTTACATCAATTTCATTTTCTAAAATCCATTTATGATATGCTTTTTGGTTTATTACTAAAGAAGATGTTGTTCCACTTCTTTTAAGTACTCTAAAAAAGGACTTAATATAGTTTTTTAAAGCTGATGGTGGAATTAAAAATTTATGCCTGTGCCATGCAAAATAAACAGATTTTTTTATTAAATAAATTACTTTTTCAAATTTTTCAATTATTTTCATTTTGTGCCTCCAATTTATTTAAATACTTTTTCATATTTGTTTACGATATATTCCCAAGTATATTCATCACTTATTCTTTGTTTTGCTAATTTTCCCAATTTATTTTTATAGCTTTTTAATTTTTTATCATTTAATACTTTTCTTAAATCATTGTTTTTATCACTAAAATAAAGACAACTATTTAAACCAACTTGTTTATTAAAATTAACATTATATAATATATTTAAATCGGTTAAAGATAATGCTTCAAGTAATGATGGATTAGTCCCGCCAACACTATGACCATGAATATATAAAAAAGCGTTTTTTCTAATTGTACTTAAATACTCTTCGTTATAAATACCTGGTAATATTCTAATTCTTTTATCGATTTGACAATTAGTTATTTGTTTTAATTGTTCATAGTAAGGAGAACCAGTTATATTAGAAATTATAACTAATTCTTTTTTAATATTTGATTTCATAAATTCTTTTATAATTAATTCAAAATTGTTTTCAGGAACACATCTACCTACTACTAAACAATAATTATCTTTAACTAAATTATATTTTTCCAAGATTAAATCTTGATTTATATTATTAAAATCAAATGTTTTAGTACCATATGCAATAAAGTGTTTTTTCACTTTGTTTTTTGGATAAGCTTTTTCAAAATAAGTTTTAATTCCATTTGAGTCACATATTATTCCATCACAATTTAAAGCCATTACCTTCTCACAATATAAAAAGTATTTTTTTATATATTTATTCCATTTAGATCTTTTCCATTCTAAACCATCTGGATTTAAATAAACTTTTATATTATTCTTTTTAAAATATGGATAAAGAAGTTGTAAGAATATACCTTGTCTTAATCCTAAAATATAAATAATACAATTATCCATTTTATTTGTTTTTATATATTTTTTTATATCAAATAACGCTTTAATTGAATAAATCATCATTGTTGCACTTCCACATTTTTTTGTTTTTATTGGAAGACAATTTATTTTGTTTTTTTTGTAATTTTTTTTCTTTTCATAACTAACTTCAGTAACAAAAATATTAGCTTTAGTTTTGTCATAATAGTCACAGAAATTTTTTACGAATGTTTCCCATCCACCATAATTTTTTTGGTATCCATGACTTCCTATTATAAATATATTTTTCATATTATCACCTAATTAAGTATAACAAAAAAAACAATTTGTTACAATTGTTTAAAAGTATATAGTACTAAATATATAAAGTTAAAACTATATAGCTGAACTTTTACCTTTTTGCTCCTTAAGTTCTTCATTTATTGAATTTGTAAGAATATCATAAAATTCTTGTTCTTCTGGTGTAATTGGTGCGTCACCAGATTCTTGTTCTTCTGGTGTAATTGGTGCGTCACCAGATTCTTGTTCTTCTGGTGTAATTGGTGCATCATTAGAACCACTATTTCTAGAAAAATTCATTTCAGAAAGTAAACTTTCTTTTTGTGCTAAAGATAATGATGATAAAAATTCTTCTTGTGTTCCCGATACCACAGCTGTTTTAAATCTTTGAATCTTTTCTTCTGATAATAATGAAATTGCACTTCTAAATTTATTTATGACATTTTCATCACCCATACTTATAGCAGCATTCAAAATTCCCAACTGTGTTGCACTTTCAAATTGACCTAATAAAATTTTTGTTTGTCCAAGAGACACATCTTTGAACATATCAAATGCATTTTTATACATTGCTTCTAGACTTACATCTAAATTCGCTTCCTTATCCATTTTAATTACCTACTTTCTTATTTAAGAATACAAAATATAAACTGTTTTGTCAACTATAATATTATCAGTTTACACGTAAAAATTTATTAATCACATATTGTTTTATAAATATAACTTCCATCTTCTTCATAGATTTTAAAATATTTATCATTTTCTAATAATTCAGTTAATGTCGCTAAATAATCTATTTCAAGTAAGCAAATATCGTTATAATTTAAATTTATAGTAAAAGTATCTGTTTGATTTAAATTAAAAGATGTTTCTTCATTAGTTAATATTATTGCAACATGTGCATATCGATTATAAACGCCATCATATTCTAGTAATGGATCTAACATGTAATATAGTTCTAAATTAGGGACAAAATTAACACTATTAATCGTTCTTGCACCGTTAGCAATCAAATAGTTTTGCAAGATAGTTCCACTATCAACTGCTGCAAAAATTGAATCACTATCTTCCTTTACAATTTTTTGTATTTCTAAAGCTAAAGGTTTTTCAGCTAATACGCCATATCCTTTAGTAATGGGAAAAATTAATATACAGCTAAATAAGCTTAATGCAATTAGCAATATAGATAATATTATATTCATTTTTTCATTATTTAATATAAATAAATAAAATAACGGTAAGAATATAACAAAAGAAACTAATTGTTTAATTAAATCAAAATAATTTAAAAATATTTCATTATGAATATAAGTCGATATCGCTAAAACGGATAATGTTGCAAAAATTGTATATAAGAATGTTTTCAAATTAAATATTTTATTTTTTGTTTCATATTTTGATAATATATAAATAAATACAAACACTGTCGCATAATTTATAACTGGTGCAATTCTTCCAATTGTTGTATAACTTAATAAAGTTATTTTAGATATGAATTCAATTGGTACTATAGTCCATAAAAAGTAAAATATAATTATAAAATTTAAAATGTTTAAAAATACATCATTAAACTTCTTCTTAAAAGATAAATATATGGAAATAATTATAGGTATTGGAAATAGAGAATAAAATTGCGAAAATTCACACGGATTAGCTATATCTGTATACGCATATAATGGATTACCAATATAAGTGAAAATCATTTGAAAAAATCCGCCCTCTGAGCTAGTTCTATTTCCAGGATAAACTGTATTTACCATTGTATTTATAGCATCCATATTATTAAGAAAAATCGGAACTAAAATTATTAAAGCAGTTATTGCTGTTATAATTAAATATAAAATATCTTTTACTTTTATTTTCTCATTTTGATTAACTAATAAGTAAATAAATAGTCCAACAAACACATATCCATAAGGAACTTGCCATGCTGGATATAAACATAATATATAAGAAGATGCTATAATTCCTAATGCGCAGCTTAATAGTATTCTTTTAATTATATCTTTGTTATTTATGAAATAATAAATACATAATAGTGCTGCTTCACCATATAAGATTATTGTCGCAGAATTCCACCAGAATACCGCTGGCGATATTGCAATTAAAAATGCACCTAAAGTAGAATATAATTTATTCTTTTTTGTTATTATCATAAATAATTCTAAAGTTACAAAAAATAGTGCAAAATAATTAAAATACCAATTAAAAGAAAAGGCCATTTCATTATTAAAAAATAAATATCCTAAAGTGGAAGGATAAACAATCATTGTTAAATCCTTTATGACTAATCTGGGAAACATCGTTACATTTGTTTCTTTTGCATTTAATAAATTGCTAACTGATGAAAAATTAGAATTTTCAGATGTTTGGGATAATATATGTGGTGTTGTAACCAACCATTCATCACTTCTAATTCCCCTACTGATTCCAATTATATTGTTTGAATATTCTACATTTGAATTTGGTTGGATATATTGATTCCAAAAATTAAGCGATGATCCATTATATTCACCTATAACTAAAAACATAAAAATAAATATCCCAACAATATATCTGTTCTTAAAAAGAAAATTATACATTTTTTTTATATCTAAGAATATATGACATTCTAAAAATGCAATAGCGATTGCTACAAATAACATTAAATCATAAGAAAAATAAAAATATTCACTTGCTCTTATCACAAAAAAAACAAACAAATAAATAATTGGAATTAATAATACCCCTAGAATTTTTTTTAACATACATACTCCTATTTTTTTAACAAGTTTTATTTGCAAACTTTCTTTAAAAAATCTATCATTTCATTTATACATTTTTCTTTTTTAAAATTTTCTTGATAATATTTTTCGGCATTTTTACCCCATTTGTTTAAGTCTTTATGTGTACTTGCTTCTTTTATTATCTTTGCAAGATTTTTGTAATCTAATGACTTACAAGTTAAGCCACAATTAGCTTCTTTTATTACATCACTTACTTCACCGCTAATTGCACCTATAATAGGTCTTTTTGCAACCATATATGATTGTACTTTAGCCGGAAGTGTGTTGTTTACAACTTCATTATCCACCATCGTTATTAAAAATGCATCTGCCAATTTATAAAAATCAGGCATTTTATCTACGCTATGATATCCGTAAAAAACAATATTTTTTAATTTATATTTTTTTGCTAAGTCTTCACATTCTTTTTTACTAAGTCCATCTCCTACAATATGGAATTTAATATTTGTTTCTTTTTTTAATAAATTAGCAGCTTCTACTATTGTTTCAACACTTTGTGCTGGACCAATATTCCCTGCAAATAATAAATCAAAATTTTTATCTTTAAGATATTTTATATTAGAATAATTATCTTCTGCATAAGAAGGGAAATATAAAAACTTTTTTTCTTTTGTTAACTTTAATTCTTTAACAAAATATTTTTTAAATGATTTTGATGATGTTGTTATAATATCTGCTTGATTATAAATAAATCTGCTTATTTTCTCTAATAGCTTATAAATAAAACTAGTTTTTTTAATATCGGCAGTTGTTATGCTAATGGGCCATTGATCTAGACAATGAATTACTAGTGGTATCTTTTTAATTTTTGACACTATAATAGCCGGAATAGCCATTGTGATAGGCGATAATTGATATACGTAAACAACATCGAAATCTTTTTTCATAAACAATGCTTTTATACTAGCAAAAATCATAAACCATAAATAATTAATGATCATCATAAATGTAGAGTTCCCACGGCCAATTAAAGAACATCTTTTTACTTTTACTCCATTTATAACTTCATTTCTATTTTTAAACCATTTATACTCTTTTAATACTTTTCCCTTTGGATAGTTTGGCAAGCCTGTTAAAACAGTTACATCAATGCCTTTTTTTACTAATTCAAAACTTATATCATTTATTCTAAAGTTTTCCGGATAAAAATGTTGACACACTATTAATACTTTCATATATACCCTACTCCCTGATAAAATTATAACAAAAAAAACAATTACTTACAATTGCTTTCCATTGTATAAATCAATATATTCCATAAATTTATTATCACGATTATATTCTTTTGCTCTTTTTATACAATCTTTTTTATTATATTTTTTATTTTCAATGACACTATATATTTCTTTTTCTAAAGCATCAATATTGTTATATTCAACAACACTTCCACTTTTTGTATCAAAACATTCAGGACTACCACCAGTGTTAAAAGTAATACCGGGAGTACCACAAGCTAAAGATTCCAAATTTACTAATCCTAAAACTTCTTCTCTTGTAGGATTTATAAATAAATCAGCAGTTGTATAAATCTTTGCAAGATCAATTTGTGAGTCAGTTTTATGAATTGAAATTATATTAGCAGGTAATTGTTTATCTATCTTTTTATTTGTACCTACTAAAACTATTTGATATTTTGAGTTTAATCTCTTTGATAATTCAATAAATATATCTAAACCTTTTCTTTCTCCCCAGTCAAAAGCAACACCTAATAAAATAATTTTATTTTCTAAATGATATTTTTTTCTAAAATCACTTTTAGTTGGTTTAAAAACATTTAAATTTATTCTATTATTAACAACATTGATTTTATATTTTTTTAAATATGATTTTTCTACTTCTTCTTTTAACCAAACAGAAGGAGTAATAATAGTCATATCTTTAACACTAGTAAACAACTTTTTCTTTAGTTGATATTCATATTTAGATGTATCAAAAAACAAACTAATAGGATATTTATTTCTTTGTTTGCAATTTAAGCATTCTTTTTCCCATTTATTACAATTAATCATTGAATAATGAGCACAGTGCCCTGTAAATGCCCAACAGTCGTGTAATGTCCAAAATACTTTCCCTTTATATTCATTATTTAAATAATTAAATAAAATTTCATAGTTTAAATAATAACCATGTATATTATGGAGATGTATTATATCAGGATTTATTTTTTTTAATTTTTTTATCATTTTCTTAGTATGATATTTTGAATATCTGCCATGATTATTGAATATAAAAGTAAATAATACATGTGATAAAAAAGAAAAATTGTTACCTAGTTTTATACAGGTTTCATCATCTGGTCCATTTCTTCTTCCGTAAATACAATAAGATTTAAAATTATTTTCTTTTGCTAACTTATGTATAGAAAGCATTATTTTTCCTGTGCTTCCATTACACACACTGTTAATTAATACTATCTTTTTCATTTAAAATCCTCCTTAAATTAAAGAAATTATTTATTGC
>JAWXUI010000006.1:0-53409 GCA_044432805.1 Mycoplasmatota bacterium
ATGATATTATAGAAAAGTTTGCAAACAAATAATTTTGTTTGTTTTTTTCTTTTAAAAAATATATAATTAATATAGACTATTGGAGGATGTTATGAGTATAAAGATTGATAATTTAACAAAAAAATTTAGTGATGATAAAGGTATTTTTAATATTAATTTAAGTATTAATAATAATGAAGTAGTTGGTTTTTTAGGCCCGAATGGGGCTGGTAAAACAACGACTATTAGACATCTTTTAGGTCTTATTAAACAAGATAATGGAAGTTGTTTTATTAATGGACTTAATTGTTTTAAAGACCAATATTTAATTCAAAAATTTTTAGCGTATTTACCAGGTGAGTTATCTTTGTTTGAAAAAATGAGTGGGTATGATTATTTGTGCTTTATAGCTCAATTGAATAAAGTTAAAAATTTAGATAGAATGCATTATTTAATTGATTATTTTGAATTAGATAGTAAAAAGATTATAAAAAAAATGTCAAAAGGTATGAAGCAAAAAGTCGGACTTATTTCTGTTTTTATGCAAGATGTTAGTATTTATATTTTAGATGAACCTACTAGTGGATTAGATCCAATTATGCAAACTAAGTTTATTGAGTTAGTGAATGGTTTAAAAAATAAGACTATTCTTTTGTCTAGTCATAATTTTTATGAAATAGAAAAAATGTGTGATAAAGTTGCTATTATAAATAATGGTAAAATAGTTGCTTACGAGAATATCGATGTGTTAGTAAAAAAGCAAAGGAAAGTTTATAGAGTTGTTTTTGATGGTGATTATAGTATTATAAAAGATGATTTAAATATTATAAAGGAAGATAAAGAATATGTTGATATTTTGGTTAAAGATGATATAAATGATTTTATTAAGTTTATTTCTAAAGTAAAAATAAAGTCACTTAGTATGGTTAGTCAAAGTTTAGATGAGATATTTTTGGATTATTATGGAGGTATTAATGAATAAGTTTTTGTTTAAATTTTCTTTTAAAGATAATTATAAATTAATTATAATTGCATTTTTAATTCTTACTTTATATATTAGTATAATTGTTAATATGTACGATCCGTTAGGAAGTGATATTATGCAGTCTTTGATGGACGCTAAGTTATCTGAAAGTCTTTTAGAGGCATTTGGATTTTCAATTACAAGTAATTCATTAATTGAATTTTTGACTACATATTTATATGGATTTATTTTGTTATTGTTTCCAATGATATTTTATATTATTATTTCTTCTAAATTAGTGTCTTCTTTAGTTGATAGTAATAAGATGATTAATTTATTAAATAGTCCTTTTAAAAGAAGTAATATTTTGATAACACAGATGGTTGTAGTTATTTTATCTGTTTTTTCCTTAGTTATTTTTTCTAGTTTATTGATGTTTGTTTTATGCGAATTTCAGTTTAGTGGTTTATTAGATATAAATAAATTTTTTGTTTTAAATGTTGGGTTGTTGTTAATACATTTACTGATGTGTTCTATTTCTTTTTTAGCGAGTACAATATTTAATGATAAATCAAATGCTATTTTATTTGGTTCGATACCGGTTTTGTTTTTAATAATTCAATTTTTATATAATGCTTCTAATTTAGAAGTTTTAAAATATTTTACTTTATTTTCTTTGTTTAATCCAATTAATATTTTAAATAATGAGTTTATTTTTAGTTATGTTATTATGTTTTTAATTGCGTTGTTTAATTTTTTATTAAGTATATTTATTTTTAATAAAAAAGATTTGTATATATAGGAGGTATTTATGAATAAAGTTTTTATAACCAGCAGTGTTGGTTCTTCAAAAAAAGTAGATGGTAAAAGAATACCAGTTGCGATGGATAATAGTTTTTTATTTGTCGATGTTTTAAAAAAACAAATAAATAATTTTAATAGTTTTGTTATGGTTTGTGGTGATCCAAAAGAGTATGATTTTAATGATTTAAAATTTGATATTTTAAGAAAGAGTTTATTATTAAGTGGTTTAGAGTTTGATAATTATTATTTGATAGATTATAGAACAGATGATGTTGAATCTATTATTAAAAATGGTTCTTTAATTTATTTAGATGGTGGTCATCCTCAAACTCAGATGAGTTATTTTGAAGAAATAAATTTAAGAGAAATTTTTAAGTTAACAAATACAACTATTGTTGGCAACAGTGCGGGTTCTATGAATCTTGCTAATGTAGTTTACTGCGCTCCAGAGGATATAACACAAATTAATGATGAAAGGTTTTATAGTGGACTAGGTTTAACTGATATAAATATTGAGCCTCATTTTATTAATGATGAGAGTTGTTTTTCCAATGAAGAAAAAACTTTAAGGACTATACTTTATGATGATTCAAAAAAGGTTGATATTATATGTGTAACTGATGGTAGTTTTATATTGCAAATAGGTGATGATATTTCATATTTTGGAGATATTTATACTATTAAAGATGGAGTTAAAAGTTTTATTAGTGGATTAAAAAAAGGTGGTATAAGATGAATTTAATTGGGACTAAAAAAATTGCTACTTCTAGATTAGAATTAAGAGTACCTACTATGGTTGAACAAAAACATTTATGGGAGATTTTAATGATTCCAAGTGTTAATAAATATTATTTATCTGTTCCTAAAAAGTTTAAGGATAATTTAGTTGATTGGGAAATTCAAAAACCATTTTATGAAAATAAAATAACTAATGCTTTAGATAAAGATAAGTTTGAGTGGAGTATATTTTTAAAAGACAGCGATGTTTGTATTGGTCAAATAAATGCCCAAGTTAATGAAAGATGTAATGTTGGAGAAAAAAATATTGGATGGTATATTGATCCTTTATATCAAGGCAATGGATATTGCAAAGAAGCAGCAAAGGCAATGTTTGATTATTTGTTTTTAGAAGTTGATATTGATGGTTTAGTAACGGGGGCTGCTATTTGTAATCCTTCGTCATGGAAAATTATGGAATATTTTGGTTTAAATAGATTAGATCAAACACATGATGCACATTATACTTTTGTTGATGAGGTTATATCTGTTTATGAGTATGTTATTACAAAAGATGATTATTTAAGCAAATTTATTGACTAAAACATAAAAAAACTTTATAATTAATACATAATTATTGTTTTAAAAAAGTATTTATAAAATATTAAATAAGAGAATTTGTATTGGTGAAAGCAAATAATAGTTTATAAAGAAAAGACATTAAAACTAAAGATAATCGTATAACTTGCGTTAAAAGTATAAAGAGTATAGAAAAGATTTCTATAAATTAAGGTGGCACCGCGATAATTCGTCCTTAACTTTATAGTCTTTTTTTATATTTTAAAGGAGGAAAATTATGATACAAAAACCAAAAGGAACATATGATGTTACAGGTGATTATGGAAGAAAAACACTTTATTTACAAAAACTATTAGAATCTTTAATGGAAAAATATAATTACGATTATATAAGAACACCTTTATTCGAAAGTTCTGCTTTATTTAAAAGAGGTGTAGGAGAAACTACTGATATTGTAAGCAAAGAAACTTATGACTTTATTGATCGTGGTAATAGAGATATGACACTTAGACCAGAAGGAACAGCTGGAGTAGTGCGTTCTTTTATAGAAAATAAAATGTATGCAGATCCAAATGTTCCAGTTAAAAATTGGTATTTTGGAACAATGTATAGATATGAAAGACCACAATCTGGAAGATATAGAGAATTCGTGCAATTTGGTGTTGAAGTATTTGGAAGCAATGATCCATTAACTGATGCTGAAGTTATAAGTATTCCCGTTACTTTCTTTAAATTAATTGGATTAAAAGGTATAAAAGTAAAAGTAAATACACTTGGAGATATCGAATCAAGAAACAATTATAAAAAAGCATTGTTGGATTATTTTTTACCACATTTAGATACTTTATGTGAAGATTGTAAAAAAAGATATGAAAAAAATCCATTAAGAATATTAGACTGTAAAATAGATTCAAAGAAAGAAATATTTAAAAATATACCTAAAATGAGTGATTATTTAACTAAAGAATCAAAAGAACACTTTGATTTAGTTTTAAGTTATTTAAAAAGTTTAGATATAGAATATATAGTTGATGATAGTTTAGTAAGAGGATTGGATTATTACACGAATACAGTTTTTGAAGTAGAAGCTGACATAGAAGGTTTTGGAGCACAAAATGTATTATGTGGTGGTGGAAGATATAATAAATTAGTTGAAATGCTTGATGGACCAAGCACTCCAGGAGTAGGGTTTTCACTTGGTTTAGAACGTATATTAATGGCACTTGATTTTGAAAAAATAAATATAATTGAAGAAAAATCAATAGATGCTTATATTATTCCTTGCTCTGCTTTAGAAAAAGAATATGCATTTGCTTTATTAAATAATCTTAGATTAAATGGTTTTAATTGTGATATGGATTATAACAATAGAAGTGTTAAATCTAACTTTAAACAATCAGATAGATTAAATTCTAAATTTATAATAATTATAGGTGAAGAAGAAGTAAAAAGTAATATAGTAACAATAAAAAATAACGAAACAAAAGAAGAACAAAAAATAAAAATAGAAAATTTAATAGAATATTTAGATTCTGTTATTGAGGTTTATTAATGAAAAAAAACATGAATAATGATTTTAATATAAATAATTTAGAACAAAAAGTTACTTTATATGGATGGGTAGCAAAAAAAAGAGATTTAGGTGGTTTAATTTTTGTTGACTTAAGAGATAGAAGTGGAATAATTCAATTAATTATAAAACCTGATAATAGTTTTTATGAACTAGCCTCAAATCTTAAAAGTGAAGATGTTATTAAAGTAATAGGTGTTATTTATAAACGTGAAAATGCTAATAAAAATATAAAAACAGGTGAAATAGAAGTAATAGTGGATGAGTTAGAAGTAATAAATAAAGCTATTAATTTACCTTTTGAAATAAATGATGACAAATATGCATTAGAGGATACTAGATTAAAATATAGATATTTAGATATGCGTAAAAATAGTATAAAAGATAGATTAATTAAAAGAAGTAAAATAACTTCTATTATAAGAAACTATTTTGTTGATAATGATTTTATTGAAGTTGAAACACCAATATTATGTAAATCAACTCCAGAGGGTGCTAGAGATTATTTAGTGCCTTCAAGAATTAATAATGGATGTTTTTATGCACTTCCACAATCTCCTCAACAATATAAGCAACTATTAATGATTGGTGGTATAGAAAAGTATTTCCAAATTGCAAAATGTTTTCGTGATGAAGACTTAAGAGCAGATAGACAACCTGAGTTTAGCCAAGTTGATATTGAAATGAGTTTTATTGAAGAAAAAGATATAATGGATATTATAGAAGATTTAATTATTAAATTATTTAAAGAAGTTAAAAATCTTGATTTTTCTAAGAACTTTTTAAAAATGCCTTATGAAGATGCAATAAATTATTATGGAAGTGATAAACCTGATATGCGTTTTGATATGATTATAAATGATATTACTAATATATTTGCTAATACAGAAATTAAATTTTTTAAAGATAATATTTTAAATAATGGTGTTATTAATTGTTTAGTAGTTAAAAACAAATCTGATATGAGTAGAAAAGAATTAGACAAATTAACTGAATTTGTAAAACAACATAAAGCTTCTAATTTAGCGTATTTAAAAATAGATGATGTCATAACTGGAAGCATTGCTAAATTATTAAGTGAAGAAGAAATTAAAAATTTAAAAGAACAACTTTCTTTAGAACAAAATGATTTAGTTTTAATTATAAGTGATAAAAAGAATATAGTTAAAAATGCTTTAGGTAGTTTACGTGTTAAATTAGGTAAGGAACTTAATTTGTATAGTGAAGAAGATTATAAAATTCATTGGGTTGTTGATTTTCCTTTATTTGAATATGATGAGGAAGAAAAAAGATATTATGCTATGCATCATCCTTTTACAGCCCCATCGTCAATAGAAGATTTGAAAAACGATAAAGGTAATTGTAAAGCGAGAGCTTATGATTTAGTAATAAATGGATATGAAGTTGGTGGAGGATCAATTCGTATTCATAATAGTGATGTTCAACAAATAATGTTTGAAGCATTGGGATTAAAAGAAGAAGGAATAAAAGAAAAATTTGGATTCTTTGTAGATGCCTTTAAATATGGAGCGCCTAATCATGGTGGGCTTGCACTTGGTTTAGATAGATTAGTAATGTTACTTACAAATACAGAGAACATTAAAGATGTAATTGCTTTTCCAAAAACATCTTCTGCAAGTGATTTAATGTGTGAATGTCCAAGTTCAGTAGATTCAAAACAATTAAAAGAATTAGGAATAATGATAGATGAAAAATAAAAATATTAATTTTAAAAATGTAGATAATGAAGCTGATGCAATATTATGCGATAGTCTATTAACTAAATTAATATCGTCAGAGCGAAAATTTGATGAAAATGTAAAACCTACATATATCGTTAAAGATCTTTATACAAAAAAATATTTTCAAAATTTCAATTGTCTTATTTTAGCAGTTGATGGAGAAAATCCGATAGGATTTATATTTGGTTATATGAAGTTTGAAGCAGGAGAATTTTGCTATAATTCAACAGGATTTGTTGATGCTTTATTTGTAGAAAAAGAATATAGAAATAATGGGATTGCAACAAGTTTGACAAATTTATTTGTTGATTGGTGCAAAACAAAGGGAATAAAAGAAATTGAAATAGGTGTATTTATCGATAATAAATCCGCATATAAGCTTTATGAAAGTTTAAATTTTATACCTAAAACTATATATTTAAAAAAGGAAATATGAAATATTTCTTTTTTTATTTATAATGTAGAAATTTATGAAAATAGTAAAATGTGTTATAATAATTTATAGAAATATTAAATATATAATATTGACTTGGCAGTCAACTGCAATGATAACATTAAGTTGAAAGGAGAAAATATTGGTAAATAAGGAAGTGATAAGGTGTATAAAGTAGGAGAATTTTCGAAAATCGTTAATATACCAGTTAGAACATTAAGATATTATGCTGAATGTGGTGTTTTAGTCCCAAAAAAGATTGATCCATTTACAGGATATAAATATTATAGTGACGATAATGTCTTGGAGTGTGAATTAATAAAATTATTAAAATCCTTTGATTTCACACTTGATAAAATAGTCGAATATAAAGATTGTATTGACTATGAAATATTAGAAAAAAAGAAAAAAGAAATAGAAGAACAGATTTATATGTTAAGATTGAAATATGAAAAAATCACTTTAATGCAAAAAGAATTAGAAGAAAGTAAAAAAGGAAAAATATTGAGGAGAAATTATGAGAAAAGAGATATCAAATAGAATTGTTAAAAGCAAAAAAAGTTTAATTATAAACGGTGATATAGCAAGTGGTAAAACAAAAAATGTATGTTTTCCAATAGTGGATGAATTAATAGAAAATGCAGAAAGTTTATTTATATTAGATTCAAAAGAAGAATATATAAATAAATATTATGATAAGTTAAAAGATAATGATTATAATATAATAATTTTAAATTTAAGAGATTTAGAGCATAGTGAAAATTGGAATCCACTCGATTACCCATATTCATTATATAAAAAAGGTAAAAAAGATGAAGCACAAGAATATATAGAAAAAATAGCTAAAATAATGTTTTATGAAAAAGCTAGCATTGATCCATTCTGGTCATTAACTGCATCTGACTTTTTTACAGGAACAACATTAGGGTTGTTTGAAGACGGGAATAAAGAAGAAATAAACATTAGCAGTATTAATAATATCTTCAACGTAACTGGAACAAAGCATGGTGAATTTGATTATGTTAAAAGATATTTTGAATTAAAACCAAAAACTTCGGTTCCTTATATTTTTGCTTCAAGTACATTTTTGGCTCCAGTAGAAACAAAAGGAAGTATATTATCTGTAGCAAGACAAAAATTAAGATTATATATATCAAGAGAAAAACTTTCAAAATTATTAGGTATAACTAGTTTTTCGATAAATGATATTTTAACTAAAAAAACAGCAATTATAGTAATAAATAGAGATGACAATAAAGCTTTAAGCCCATTAATTACTATGTTTATTGAGCAATTGTATAATATTCTTTTAGATAACAAAATTGAATTTAATTATAATTTTATACTTGATAACTTTGATTTGATCGAAAAAATAAATGATTTTTCTGAGATGATAGGAGCAAGTGTATCGAGAAATGTTAAATTTATTATAGTAACAAGATATTTAGATGAATTGGCTAATAATTATAATAAATATCTGATAAAATTATGTAATCATATTTTTGTTAAAGATGATAAACTAGAAATATCTGTAAATTACAAAAGTTATTTAGAAGAAAATGATGAATATCCAACAGATATAAAAAATGGTAATGTTGAATTTCCTAAATTAATAGAAAAAGAATTAGTAATTTTTGATTATAGAAAATTTGTTATAGAAAAGAAAGCAAAAATTTTCGAAGAAGAACAAAAAATAGAAGAGGAACATGAAATTGCTTTTAATAAAATGTTGGAAAGTATCGATAGAAAAATTAAAGGATTAGATGAAAAATTGAAAGAAGATATAAGTGAAAATCACATGGATTTATAACAAGAAGTAAAAGAAAAAGTAGGGAACTAGGTTTAAATAATCCGCTACAAGATATTAATGAAAAAAAGATAGAACTAGATAAAAAAATTTAAAAGAATTAGATGAATTATATAAATTAATGAAAAAAATAAATATCATATCATGGAGAGTTATTAATGTTGAACCGATTGGAAGAGACAAAAATAATAATGATATATTACTAAGTGGTGATGATTATATTTATGGAATTTTATAAAAGAGAAAAGAAAATATTCCAAGAGAAGTATATGGTATCCCAAAACCTATTCAAACCGAAAAAGATGAAATAAAAGGCGAATAGATATAAAAAATAGAAATGTTTTTTTGCTTTTATGCTAATATATTATAAAAAAAGAGGCGATAATAATGGAAGAAGAAATTTTTAAATTAATATATGATTGTTCAAAAAGAAATGTAATACTTGGTAAAAATGAATTAATGAAATTAGTTGACATAGTTATTAGATATAAAAGTTTGGATGATTATGTAAAAGATGTTTTATGGGATGAAGATATATTAGACAGTTTTTCTTTTATAGCTTCATCTGGTTATGATACGACTTATAAACAAATATATTTTTTATTAGATAATATAGTTTTAGCTATAGCTAATCATGTTGAAATATTTACTAGCTTTGAGCCAGGACAAAGAATATTTACTTCAAACGTTTTTATAGCTCAATTAGCATTGCACGAATTAGAGCATGCTATGCAACATAAAATAGTAGATATTAATGCAGATACATTTGAAACTACACTATGTAAATCAATTTTTATGATGAATCACTGTCTTAGTCAAGAAGAATATATAAACGGAACAACGAAGCAACAAGATGATATTTATCGGAGATGTATAACTCAGTATGAAAAAACTTATCATTTAAATCCAACTGAGAGATTAGCGGATATTAATTCTTTTAAAATTTTATCTAGGGCTTTAAAACAAGCTGGGAATAAATATAAAAGATTATCAGAATATACTCACTATTTAGGATTTTTAAATCAAAGCCAAGAATATACTTTTAGTAATTGTCAAATTGGTATAACAAAACAATATTGGGATGAATTAAGTAAAGACCCTATGTTTCTAGATTATTTTAAATTATCAAAAAAGCAAGAAAGTGAAATGCAATCAATTTGTCATAGTGATGATTTGGAATTAAGGACAACATATGGATTACCATTAAACGATGATGAATATTTAAATATAGCGGCTAAAAGAATAAATTTTAAACTTTAAAAGAAATATATTTCTTTTTTTTTAATTATGTGTTATTATACTCAAATCAAAAAGGGGAGAAAATAACGGAAGAAGAAATATTAAAATTAGTTCATGATTGTTCCAAAAGGCATGTGATCGTTGGGCAAAATGAATTAGCGAAGTTAGTAGAAATTTTTATGCGTTATAACGAAGTAAATGATTATATAAGAAATATCTTATGGAATGCTGATTCTTCTGAAATGCCACATCAAAAAGTTGCCGCTAGCTATAATGTAACTTTTAAACAACTTATATTTGATTTAAATAATTTATTAAGCGAATTAAAAGAAGCAAATAAATTTGTTTCAAGCTTTGAGACTAGTCAAAGGATTTTTGTATCTAATATACTTATTTCACAAATAGTATTACATGAATTGGAACATGTTAAGCAATCTAAAATGGCAGATATTAATGCTGATACATTTGAAACGATATTATGTAAAACAGCAACTATGGGTAATTATTTTTTAGATAGTACTAAGTTTAAAAATGCTAGTTATTTAGAAAAACTTCAACTTAGAAGAGAATATTATAAAATATATGTTGAAACTTATTCTTTAAATCCATCTGAAAGATTAGCAAATATAAAATCTTTTAAAACAATTGTAGAAATGATAAATCAAGCTGGAGTAGAATATAGCTATTTGAAAGATGATATGCAATTTCAATATTTTCTTAATTGTTTTGATGCTTACGATTCTAATAACTTTAAAATAGGAACGACACAATTATTTTTGACAGAAATTAAAAAAGAACCAATATTAAGTGAATATTTTAAAATTTCAGAAAATCAATATGTAGAAATGTTTCAATTAAGTAAAAGTGATGATCCATTTCTTAAAGCATCATTTGGATTGCCATTGACAAAAGATGAATTTTTAGAAGTTGAAGACAAAAGAATAAATTTAAAACTTTAATTAAATTATAGAAAAAATTAAAAATATATGATATAATTTATTTACCTAATAGGTAGAATGCTTATATGAAAATCTATAATTATAACGATAGGGAATTTAATGATTAAATTGTGTTGAATACTTTTATTTATAAAAGAATCCTAATATTTATTCTGTAATGCCCACTTTGCAAGAAGGTTTTATCGTTTTGGTGTTTTATCTATTAGGTTACTTAGTATTAAAAATAGAATTATTTCTATTTTTTTTTATGTTTATATGGTAAAATTAAATAAGTAATTATAAAGAGGTGTTATATGCAATTTGAAAGATTAAATTTATTGTTAAATGAAAAACAAATTAATAAATTAAAAGATACAACAGTTCTTGTAATTGGACTTGGTGGAGTAGGAAGCTATGTTGTTGAATCCCTTATTAGATTAAATATAAAAAAAATAATAATTGTTGATAATGATGTAATAGATATCACAAATTTAAATAGACAATTGATGACTAATTTAAATAATGTTGGGAATAAAAAAACAGAAGAAATATATTTAAGAATTAAATCAATTAACCCTTATATTGAAGTTGTAAAAATAGATTCATATATCACAAAAGAAAACATAGATATTTTATTTAAAGAAAAAATAGATTATTTAGTAGATGCATGTGACACGATTGAAACAAAAAAAGAATTAATCAGACAATGTATAGATAAAAATATAAAGATGATAAGTTGTATGGGGACTGGAAATAAATTAGATGCTAGTTTATTAACAATATGTGATATTAGAAAAACCAGTTATGACCCAATAGCAAAAATTATTAGAAAAATGGTTAAAGATGAACGTATAAATAAAAAAATACCAGTAATTTATTCAACTGAAAAACCGATTAAAGGATTAAATAAAATTGGATCAACATCATATGTTCCTGCAACCGCTGGATTACTTTGTACTAGTTATATAGTAAATGATATAGTAGGTGAAATATGTTAAAAAATGTAGTAAAAAAAATAAAAGGATCGTTGTTAGTTATATCAATGGATGATCAAAAAATGTTAGATATGATGGATAAAAATAAAGATATTTCTGAAGTCTATTTGATTAACACATATAATAAAAAACAAAAAAAAGAAAAAGGAAAAAAACAAAAACGTGTAACCTTAAAAAAAATAAAAAAGAAATATAAAAAAACTAAAACAAATAATTTATTATGTAATTTAGATGATTCTAAAATTAACATAAGAGAATTTTTATATTTTTCTCTTTATGTAACTGATAAATATATTTATATTTATAATAGTGATTATTTAGAAAAATTAGAGCATAGATATAAAAGATATAGTAATAATGTTTTAATAAAAGACAATATATTAATAGTTGATGTAAAAAATATAAAAGTACGAAAACTAAGAAAAATATTTTATGTAGTAATTGATTTAATTACAGATGGATTAGATTTTGTTGGGGACTTTTTAATAAGGTAGGTAATAAGTATGTATTTAAAAGAAATAAAAGCACATGGATTTAAATCGTTTGCTGACAAAACTAGATTAGAATTTGATGATAATATTACAGGTATTGTTGGACCTAATGGAAGTGGTAAAAGTAATGTTGTTGACGCCATTCGTTGGGTGTTAGGTGAGCAATCAGTTAAATCTCTACGTGGAGACGGAGCAATGAAAGATGTTATTTTTTCTGGTAGTAAATCAAGAAAAGCATTAAACGTTGCAACAGTTACTTTAATTTTTGATAATGCTGATAAATATTTAAAAATAGAATTTGATGAAGTAAGCATTACAAGAAGATTATATATCGATGGAACAAATGAATATTTAATTAATAATAACCAAGTAAGATTAAAAGATATAACAAATTTATTTTTAGACACAGGTGTTGCAAAAGAATCTTTTAATATAATTTCACAAGGTAAAATAGAAGAAATAATTTCAACAAAAGCAAATGATAGAAGAACTATTTTTGAAGAAGCAGCAGGAGTTTTAAAATATAAAAAAAGAAAAGAAGAAGCCTTAAAAAAATTAGAAAAAACAAACACTAATATCACAAGAGCAAATGATATAGTAACCGAATTAAATACTCAACTCGATAGTTTAAAAGGACAAAGAGATAAGGCATTAAAATACGTGACATTAAAAGAAGATTTACAACAAACAGAAATTGCTTTGATGGCCAATGATATAACAAATTTCAATTCTACTTTTAAAAATACAAAACAAAGAATAGAAGTTTTAAATAATGAATTAGAAAATATGTCAAATGTTAATACACTATCATCAACTAAACTTACTTTTTTAAAAGAGCAATTATATAAAAATGATTTAGAAATTCAAAATATTTCTAAAAAGTTACTTGAGCAAACAACAGCAAGCGAAAAATTAAATAGCCAAAAAAATATTTTGCTTGAAAGAAAAAAATATGAAGTTAAAGATGTAAAATTGCATAATAATCTAATAAGTTTAAAAGAAGAAAAACTAAAATATGAAAATAATATTGCTAGTTTAGAAAATATATTTGATATAAACAATAAAAATTTAGAAACAAAAGAAAAAAATGAATCTAATTTATTATTAGAATTATCTGATTTAAAAATAAAAAAAGAGATGCTTGATAATCAATTAACTAATAAAATAAGAGAAAAAAATAATTTGAGTTTAGAAATTGAAAAACTAAATAATTCAATTGAACAAAATAGTTTGTTACCTTCATCTGTAAAAGCTATATTAAATAACCCTAAATTAAGTGGAATACATGATGTTTTAGGTAATATTTTACAAATTGATAATATGTATTCGCTAGCTATTCAAACTTCTTTATTAGCGTCTACAAGTAATATTATAGTAGATAATGAATTGGCTGCAAAAGAAGCATTAACTTATTTATTAAACAATAAATTAGGTCGTGCTACGTTTTATCCTATCACTAGTATGAAACCAAGAAGTGTTAATATCAGTGATATAAAAAATTTAAAAGGATTTATTGATGTCGCTGATAATTTAGTTAAATATGATAAACAGTATGAAAATATAGTTAAAAACCAATTAGGTAATGTTTTAATAGTTGATAATATTGATAATGCTAATATTATCAGTAAAAAAATAAATAAATCATATAAAGTTGTATCTCTTGATGGACAAGTTATTAATGTTGGCGGTTCTATAACAGGTGGGTCTGTTATTAGAAGAAATATAATAAGTGAAATTGCTGATTTAGAACAAACTATTCAAAAATTAAAAGAGGTTGAAAATAACATTTCTATTTTTGAAGATAAAATAAATGAAGTGGATAATGACCATAAAATAGTTGAAGATAAATTATATTTGGTTAAAAAAGAAATATTTAACTTAAAAGAATTCATTGACGTTAAAGTTAATTCTATGAATGAGTTTAATGAACTATTAGTAAGTGTATGTGAAGAAATAACTTCACTAGATAATAAGTTGAATAATGTTATTTCTGTAGAAGAAGAAAAGATAATTGAATCTTATTATAATTCAATAAAAGAATTAGATATTTTAAAACAAAATTACGAACAATTATTAAATGAAAAAAATGAATTAACTGATGAATGCAATACATTAGAATTTACATTTAAACAAGAAAATACTATTTTTAATTCAAAAAATAAAGAATTAAAAGAATCAGAAATTTTAGTTAATAGATTAGATGTAAAAATAGATAATTTATTAAATGACTTAAATCAAACTTATAATATTACATATGAATTATCGTGTAATTATAAATTAGATGATAGTGCTGATAACAGTCGTTTAAAAGTTAATAATTTAAAAAGAGATATTTATAATTTAGGAAGCGTAAATGTTGAGTCGATAAAAGATTTTGAAACAGTAAGTGAACGTTTTGAATTTTTAAATAATCAATTAACTGATTTATCTAATGCTAAAAATACTTTGTTAGATATTATTTCATCTTTAGATAAAATAATGAAAAAAGATTTTAAAATTAGTTTTGATATTATTTCTAAAAACTTTTCAACTACTTTTAATGAATTATTTAAAGGTGGAAAAGCTTATTTGAAATTAACAGATGAAGATAATTTATTAGAATCTGGTATAGAAATAATTGCAAGTCCTCCGGGTAAAAAATTAAATTCAATTAATTTATTATCTGGTGGGGAAAAAACATTTACAGCTATTTCTTTATTGTTTGCAATATTAAAATCAAGACCAGTACCATTTTGTATTTTAGATGAAGTTGAAGCAGCATTAGATGAAACAAATGTCGATTCTTTTGGTTTGTATTTAAAACAACTAAATACAAAAACTCAGTTTATATTAATTACACATAAGAAAAAAACGATGGAATATGTTAATAATTTATATGGTATTACTATGCAAGAATCTGGTGTTTCTAAATTAGTAAGTGTTAAACTAGAAGACTTAAAATAGTCTTTTTTTATTGCCTATTTTAAAAAAAGTAATTAAAAAAATAATAAATCAAAAGGAAATATAAGCTTTGTGAAGTATCATTTATTTGGGATAAAAATAATTAGAAAAGAGGAAAATTTATAGAAAATATAAAAACATTTGGAGGATTAACATACGATGTAGTGTTTAAAAAGTTCTTTACAGAGCAAAAAGAAATATTAGCTAAATTAATAAGCGAAATAATAAATATAAAAATAAAACAAGAAGATATTAATTTTATAAATATTGAACATATGGGTAATACTAAAGATAATAAAAAATCCCTATTAGATTTGGAAGTTAAATTACCTACCGGAGAATATATTATAATAGAAATGCAAAATGGATTTGGAAATGATTTTAGCAAAAGAGTTCAATACTACACATCTAAAGTAATAACTAATCAATTATATGTTTCGCAAAATTATTTTACATTAAAAAAAGTTCTTTGTATTTCTTTTTTAAGTGGAAAAGATAGAACAGATAATCTATATCCTAAATTATTTACATCAGAAATATTATGTGATAAGATTACTAAAGAAGAAAGACCATCATTGTTTGAATTTTGTTATATTAATCTAGAGCAATTAGAAAACAATGAACATAAATTTACATCTTTTGTAATTTCTTTCTTGGAATTAATGAATATCAAAAGAGAGGATGTTTTAAATAATATGGAAACACAAGATGAGTATATAAAAAAATCTATTGAGTATATAAAAAAAATAAATAGTGATCCCGTAATTACAGCCGCTTTAGATAGAGAACAAAGAGAAAGACTTGCATATAATACTGATATTGAAACAGCTAAGAGAAGTGGAATTGAAGAAGGTTTAGAACAAGGAATGGAAAAAACTAAAATATCGATAGTTAAGTCTATGTTAGAAAAAAATATGGATATAAAATTAATTTCTGAAATAAGTGGATTAAAAATTGTAGAAAT
The DNA here is from genome assembly GCA_044432805.1 of Mycoplasmatota bacterium. Taxonomy (GTDB): domain Bacteria; phylum Bacillota_I; class Bacilli_A; order RF39; family UBA660; genus CAYJEO01. Next base: position 16,163 of record JAWXUI010000006.1, read on the forward strand.
AGAAAAAATATCACAAAATTAAGTGATGTTTTTTATTTGTCAAAATATTTACGTTTTTTATAAAAAAGAGTACAAAAAAAGATAAAAATTTGTTATACTTTTAATAGTAGGAGGTAATATATGAAATACTTAAAATACTTATTATTTTTAATTTTATTAATACCTTTTAACTTAGTGGAAGGTAGTGGAACATATAAAGTAGTAGTTATAAGCTCAACTGGTTTGGCAGAAACTATAGCTACTTATTCAAATTATAACGATGCCTTATCAGAAATGAATAATTATGATTCAACAGAAGATATGGTTGCAAGTATTTATAAAAATAATACATTAGTAAATACAAAATATGGACTTTTTGTCCCTAATACAACAGGGACTATCACATTTGATACTGATTATGGATCAAGGTATGTAAGTGGTTCTTATAACAGTGAATGGTTATTTTTAGGATATGATGACACTAATAATCAAGCTTTAATAAAAGTAAGTGGTGTTACTGGATATGTAAGTCTTGCTTACGGAACTGTCGAGCCAATTAGTTGTATAAACTGTACATATGATAGTTCAAGTGATGTAGATTATGTCAAAGTTGTGGCTACATCATCATTAAGATTAAGAGAATCTCCAGGGTTAAGTTCGACACAATTAACTTCAATATCAAATGGAGCAATAGTTGAATGGTTAAATAAAGGTGAGTTGACAATAGTTGATGGATATGAATGGTATCAAGTGTCATACAATGGATATACTGGTTATATTGCCAATGATTTAAATGATGATTGGGTTATTGAATATGTTCCTTCATCAACAACTAGCAGAGAAATAGGGACATATTATTATAATTACTCTAAAACTGGTAATTTAATACACGAATATTACGCAACAGCTAGTGGGGCAGATATTTGGTTTACTAATTTAGGAATATCACCAGAATGGCTAGAAACAGGAATAGATTATTATAGTTTTGACGGTAATTATTTTTATGAATCCTTTACCCAAATGGTAGATGATCATTATTTAAATACATTTGATAATGCCGTAAATGCGCTGCCATATTACAATTACTATCAATATTTACCATCTAGAACCCAAACTATTTATAGTGCGGATAATATAAATCAATATTTAAGCGCAAAATATGTATCTAAAATTAATCGAGATGATTATTTTTCTGAATGTACCACAAATGAAACAGGGTGGTGTAGTACTGGTTCTTCTTTCCCATCAAATCAGTCAATGCTTTATGGTGAAGGGGAAACGTTTATATACACTCAAGAAACATATGGTGTAAATGCAGCTCAAACATTTGCTTTAGCGGTTAATGAATCAGGTTGGGGTAGAAGTACATATTCAGTAAGCCAATATAATTTATTTGGACATAATGCTGTTGACTCAAATCCTGATTTGGCAACTGGTTATGGAAGTGTAGCAGATGGAATAATAACACATGCAACAGACTATATCGTAGCAAGTTATAGTAATCCAATTAGTGGAGCTAACTACAATGGTAGTCAATATGGTAATAAATTAAGTGGTAATAATGTAAAATATGCATCTGATGCTTATTGGGGCGAAAAAATGGCCGGCCAATACTTTTTCCTAGACAACTATTTTGGTTTACAAGAATTTAAAACGGCTGTAACTACAGGAATTAAAACAAGTGATGCTGCAGTCGCAGTTAAAAGCGAACCTAATTCTAGCTCTACTACATATTATAATTTAAAAGCTATCCCAGATATAACAGTTTCAATATTAGATACAGTTATTGGAGAAGAAATAAACGGCTCAAATGTTTGGTATAAAATACAATCAGACGTTTCACTAGATGAAAATAGAAATATATCATCAAATTTAACTAATTATGATTATGATTTATCGTATGCATATATTCATTCTTCATATGTATATGTTGAAAGTGATGCACCAGTAATATTTGCAGAAGATGTTGTTTTAAATATAGGCGATACATATAGTCAAGAAGTATATGCATTTGATGCTTGGGAAGGTTATAAAGCAGTAACGCAAAGTGGTACAATAGACACATCTACAGCTGGAACTTATAATGTAACTTATAGTTCAACTGATAGTGATAGTAACACAACAACAAAAACTATTACTGTTACAGTTATTGGAGATACAACAGAGGCAGTAATAGAAGTAGATGCTCAATATTATTTAGACTCAATAACAGAAGATTTTAAAGTTCTTGGATTTATTACAATGAGTGGAATTGATAATAGCTTATCTAACAACATTACATATAGTTTAGAATTTATAAATAATACTACAGATGAAGTAATTGTAAAAACATTAAATAGAATAACAGATAGTTCACAAATGCCATTTTTAGTTGGAAGTGATTATTCTTGGTTTGACGGAACTGTTGATTTATCGACACTTCCAGTTGGAGATTATACAGTTTATTTAAAAGCTGAATCTGGAATTTATTATTCTGTCGTACCATTTTCAAATGTATTTTCAAAAAGTATGCCAACAACAGTTGAATATGAAAATAAATACGTTACTTTAAGAAGTAATTATGAAACAAATGAATCACCTATTGAAGTATTTGTAAGAGAAGAAAAAATAGCAGATAAAACAACAAGTTCTAATTATAACTTGATTACTGAATATACAACTATCAATTTTGATGACAATAATTTAGTAATAAATGGAGCTGCGCATTCTGTAGGGGCTGATTTAAGTTCATCTACAGATGTTACTCGATACATGTATTTTGAAGAAATAAATAGCTTTAAAACATATAACTTTGATATAGGAAGTACAACAAACGGTTTATATGAAATTCAATTAAGAGTAAGTGATGGATACGATAAAACAAGAGCTTGGTTTGAAACAAGTATAGATGTTTCTGATATTGAAATTGGAACATATAGCATTTATGTAAGCAATGATTCTAATGTGTCAGACTATGGAGAATTGCAAGATATATTTTCAAGAAATATTGCTGCAACTACTACAATAGATGGAAAAACGTATACTTTAAAAGTAGATACAGAAAACAGATATAGAATATTATTAATAGTAACATAAGATGAATAATTTCATCTTTTTTTATTTTTTAAAGGAAAATTAGTAAAAAAAATAGTATATATAATTAGGTGATTTATATGGATGATTTATTTTTAAGTGATGATTTTATATCAAAAAAAAGAGATTATAAAAATATATTTAATAAAAATAAAAAAGCTATTCTAATTGTTTTAGTTATTTTAATAGTTGTTTTCTTATGTTTTTTTATTGAAATACCAGAAGAAGAGATAATAGAAGAAGTAATAATAGAACAAACTGAAGTAATAGAAGAAAAAATAATAGTAGATATAAAAGGTGCAGTGGTTAGCCCAGGTGTTTATGAAATTACATTAGGTGATCGCTTAATTGATTTAATAAATTTAAGTGGAGGACTGTTAGATAATGCAAACACTGATAATATAAATCTATCAAAAATATTAATTGATCAAGATGTAATTGTTATATGCACGAATGAAGATTTAATAGAGATAGTTTATGAACCGGTAATTGAATGTACTTGTGATGATGATAAAGTATCCATAAACTATGCTTCTTTAGAAGAATTAATGACTTTAAGTAGTATAGGAGAAACAACAGCCCAAGCGATAATTGATTATAGAATGCAAACACCATTTATTGAATTAAGCGATATTTTAAACGTATCTGGTATAGGAGATGCAACATATGAAAAAATTAAAGATTATATTAGTCTTTAGTTTAATTTATATTGCTTTTATTTTAATAAATAATATAAATTTTAAAAAATATGATTTAGAAGATTATGTATTTGAAGCAAAAGTAATAGATATAAGCATTACTGATTCAAAAACAACTTTAGTGGCTAATGGAAAAGAAAAATTAATTATAATTGATTATTATAATAATGATTACCAAATAGGAAATACTTATAAATTTACTGGTGTTTTATCAATACCATCTACTAACACTAACTTTAATGCTTTTAATTATAAAAATTATTTATTAAGTCAAAAAATAAATTATATTTTAACAGTTGAATCAAGTGAATTAATAAAAGACAAAAATATATTTTATCAAATAAAACAAAATATAATAAATAGAATAAATAGTTATGAAAGTTATCAATATTTACATACTTTTATATTAGGAAATGATAGTTATATTGACGATGAAATTATAAATACTTATCAAACAAACGGTATAAGTCATTTATTTTCTATTTCAGGTATGCATGTTACTTTATTATCAACAATACTGTTACTTTTATTAAAAAAAATATTTAAAATAGATACCTGCTATTATATAGTAATTGCATTTTTAATGTTTTACTTATTTTTAACTAATTTTAGTGTTTCTATTATGAGGTCTTTTTTGTTGTTTTTATTTATATTTATAAAGAAAAAATTAAAATTAAATATTACAACTTTTCAAATATTAATTTTAATATGCATTTTATTACTTTTATATAATCCTTATTTAGTATATAGTTTAGGATTTGTATTTAGTTTTACAATAAGTGGTTTTTTAATTAAATTTTCAAATTTAATTAATAAGTTTAATAATTATTTTACTAAATTATTTGCAACTTCGTTTATAAGTTTTTTAGCAAGTATACCTATTATAGTTTATAATTTTTTTGAAATTAATTTGCTTACACCATTTTATAATTTGTTATTTGTCCCTTTAGTGTCTTTAATATTATTTCCGTTATCCTTATTAACTTTATTTTTAAAACCGTTAGATAGTATATTTAATAAATTAGTGTATATGTTTAATAGTTTATCTTTGTTTTTTTCTGATTATCAATTAAGTATTATTTTATCAAGAAATATATATTTTATATTTATTTATTTTATTTTAATAGTTTTAATTTTAAGTAAAGATAAAAAAATAATTATTTTATTAATTATTAGTTTTATAATACATTATAATCTCCCTATAAAAGATGAAATAACGTTTATAGATATTGGACAAGGAGATTCAACTTTAGTAGTGAATAATGGCAATGTAAGTGTAATTGATGTAGGCGGATTAAGTTATATGTCAACTGGAGACATTGTAATGAATTATTTAAAAAGTATTGGTATAAAATATGTAGATGATTTAGTGCTTACACATGGTGATTATGATCATTTAGGAGATGCTCTTAATTTTTTATCTAATTTTGATGTGGGGACAGTTTATTTAAATTCATATAGTAATAACTATTTAGAAGAAGAAATAATTAGTTATTTAGAAACTAATAATATAAAATATATACAAGTAAATGGTTATTTAAAAACTTCTTATTTTACTTTATATAATTTTTCAAATGAAAATGAAAATGAAGATAGTTTAATTTATGTAACGAATATTCAAAATAAGAATATATTATTAATGGGTGATGCAGGATTTGAAACAGAGGAAACATTTATGGAGGAATATTTATTGCCAAAGATGGATATACTAAAAGTAGGGCATCATGGTTCTAAATATAGTACTTCAAAAGAGTTTCTAGAGATAGTTAATCCTGATTATGCTTTTATAAGTGCTGGTAGAAATAATACGTTTAATCATCCTTCTATTGAATTAATAGAACGATTAGGTGAAATACCATACTTTAGCACGAGTGTATATGGAATGATAAAATATGATTTTACTTCTATATATACTTGCCTTTCTAACACGCCTTAAAAAGCGTTTTATATAGAGAGAAACGTATAAGTTTCAAAAAAGATTATTATTAATAGTCTTTTTCTTTATTAATTTAATAATATATAGTTTCTTACTTGTTTTTTATTTAGTATTATTGTTATAATGTATTAATACGGGAGGATGTTTATGAAAAAAGTAAAACCATTATTAACAACTAAAACAACAAAATCAGATATCCTTTTTACAATGTCTGATAATGATTTAAGCGCAATGCTTATAGTAACAGAAATGTTAAATGATCCTTGGCTTAAAAAAATAGTTTTTTATCTAGATGAATTAGGTATTAGAGGAGACAAACTTCATAAATTTTATCATGAATGTTGCAGTCAAGATTATGAAAAATTAAAAAGAACAGTATTTATGCTTAAAAGTGGAAAAATAATAAAAGAGGATTTAAATTTGAATTTATCATTACCAGAATCACTTCCAATAATAGATGATTCTATGATTGTTATTGGAGTTCCTGATTATTCTGTTCCATTCACTCCTTTTGATAATAATTGGCCTATCTTTGAAGACATACAAAGTTGTAGTTTTAAAGAAAGATTAAAAGAAGTGCAAAAAAAAGATAAAATGTTAACAAAAGATTATTAATTTATATGAAATAAAATAAAAAAAACTCTTATGAGTTTAAAAGTAATAAAATAAATCGTTATTTAATGGATTGTAAGTTAAATAAGCAAATAGTATATAAGTTAGAATGATTAAAATAAGAGAAATAAAGTTTAAATATTTTATTTCTTTTTTTGTTAAAATAAAATAAGATATAACCTCTGCTAAAATAATACTTATAAGCATTAAAGAAATAGTGATAAACATATTATGTCCAAGTGTATAATAAAGAGGTAAAAACATTAATAAATAAATTGGAATAATTAAAATTCCTTCTAAAAAAACAGATGTAATAAAATTATTAATATTTATTTTATTTATTTTAATTAAAAAATACTTTATTAAACTAAAAAATATAATCGAACTAAAAAGCATTTTCATATGTTCAAATATGCTTTCATTAATTGGAAAGAAAATAGAAGATATATAGCAAGGACAAAATTCATATAAATTATGAAACAAGAAATTTAGTAAAAAGATACCTATAACTGAAATAATTGTAATTTTTTTTAAATTCATAAAAACTCCTGTTCTAATTAATTATATGCATTAAAAATGCACAAAAAATCAATATATTAATAATATTATTAACAAATTTTAAAAAATTATTAAAAAAAAAAGGAAATTTCAATCATTTGTCGTATATTAATACTAGGGAGTGTGAAATATGATTAATCAAGAAGATATTATGAATATTAGAAAACAAATTGATATTGTTGACGTTATTAGTTCATATATTCCACTTAACTCTAAAGGAAAAAACTTTTTTGGAGTTTGTCCTTTCCATGACGATAATAATCCATCAATGAGTGTTTCAAAAGAAAAACAAATATATACATGCTTTTCTTGTGGAGCAACTGGTAATGTATTTAAATTTATAATGGATTATGAAAATATCTCTTTTGTCGAAGCTGTTAAAATGTGTGCTGATAAAGTATCTTATGAATTAAATGTAAAAGGTATTGTAACTAAACAAGAAAATAACAAAGAGTTATTTGAAATTTATAATATAAGTAATAAATTGTATCAAAATAACTTATTTACTGCTTTAGGAACTGATGCAAGAACTTATTTAGAAAATAGGGGAATTGGAAATGAAATAATTAAAAATTTTGGAATTGGTTTATCTCTTAAAGATAGGACTATTTTAACAAAAGTATTAAATAAAAAAGAATTTAAAAATAATTTTATCGATGAAAGTGGATTGCTATTAAAAACAAGCATTGGTTATCAAGATATGTTTTTAAATAGAATCATGTTTCCTTTATTTGATTTAACTGGAAATGTTGTAGGTTTTAGTGGAAGAATATATAATAATGAAGATGAATCAAAATATATTAATACAAAAGAAACAAAGATATTTAAAAAAGGAGAATTACTATATAACTATCATTTAGCAAAATCAAGTGCTAGAATAAAAAATCAAGTTATTATTGTTGAAGGTTTTTTGGATGTTATAAGAACATATACAATTGATATAAAAAATGTTGTTGCAAGTATGGGAACAGCATTTACCTCTAAACAAGCAAATATACTTAGAAAAATGGCAAAAGATATTATTTTATGTTTTGATGGTGATAAGGCTGGTCAAAAGGCAAGTGCTTCTGCTATAGTAGAATTAGAAAAATTAGGTATTAGCCCAAAAGTAGTTGTTATTCCTGAATCATTAGATCCAGATGAATATATATTAAAATATGGCAAAGACTCATTTTATTCTTTAATAAATAATCCTCTAACGGCACTTGATTTTAAATTAAAATATTACAAAGGGAATGTTGATTTAAAAGATTCTAAAGAAATGGCAACTTATGTTAATAAAATGATAGAAGAAATATCTAAAATAGAAGATGATGTTGAAAAAGAAATCGCTTTGAATAAAATAAGTGTTGATATGGATTTAGATAAAGAATTTATAAAAACAAAAATAACTAAAAAACCAGTTGAAGTTATAAAAAAAGTAAAAATAAAATACAATAAATATGAACAAGCTGAACAATGTTTATTATATTATATGTTAAAAGACATAGATGTAATAAAGATGTATAATAAAAAAATAACGAGGATGTCTAAACAAGAACATATTGATTTAGGAAAAGAAATTAATTTGTTTTATAAAAAGTATGGATATATAAATGTTGCAGATTTATTAATATTTTCAAATGATGATAGTTTAAGCAATACTATAAATATTATTGAAAGTTTAAATTTAGAAGATGAGTATGAAATAAAAGCGATAGATGATTATTTAAAAACAATAAGAGAATATAATGTAACTTCTGAAGTTAATAAATTAAAAGTAAAAATAAAAAATGCAAGTAATAAAGAAGAAAAATTAGAATATATGAATATAATGATGGATATATTAAAAGGAGAAGAAGTAAATGATTAATGAAATAAAAGGTTTTGAAGAAAGAAAAAAGGATTTAATTTTATTAGGTAAAGAAAAAGGACACTTAACTTATGAACAATTAGCGAATAATTTAAAAGGTTTAGAACTTGATTCTGATTCGTTAGATGATTTATATAATGCCCTTACAGAAAATAATATTATAATAGTTTCAGAAGAAGAAGATAGTGAAAGTCCAGAAAAAGTAATGATGGATGATAATATTTTAACAAAGGATTTAACTATTAATGACCCTGTTAGAATGTATTTAAAAGAAATAGGACAAATTAAATTGTTAACAATGGAAGAGGAATTGTCTTTAGCTGATCGTATAATTGAAGGCGATGAGATGGCTAAAAATAGACTTGCCGAAGCAAATTTACGTTTAGTAGTAAGTATAGCAAAACGTTATGTTGGAAGAGGAATGTTATTTTTAGATTTAATTCAAGAAGGTAATATTGGATTAATGAAAGCTGTTGATAAATTTGATGTTGAAAAAGGTTTTAAATTTTCTACATATGCTACTTGGTGGATTAGACAAGCTATTACAAGAGCTATAGCAGACCAAGCAAGAACAATAAGAGTTCCTGTTCATATGGTTGAAACAATTAATAAATTAGCGCGTATTCAAAGACAAATGACTCTAGAATTAAATAGAGAACCATCTGAAGAAGAATTGGCTGAAAAAATGAGTTTACCAGTTGAAAAAATAAGAGAAATTTATAAAATTAGTCAAGAACCTGTGTCATTAGAAACACCTATAGGTGAGGAAGATGATTCTAATTTAGGAGATTTTGTTCCAGATGAGAGAAATATGAGTCCTGAAGATTATGCAACTAACGAATTATTAAAAGATGAAATATCTGAAGTTTTATTAACTTTAACTGAAAGAGAAGAAAAAGTTATTAGATTACGTTTTGGTCTTGAAGATGGAAAATCTAGAACATTAGAAGAAGTTGGACAACAATTTGGAGTTACTAGAGAAAGAATTAGACAAATAGAAGCAAAAGCTTTAAGAAAATTAAGACATCCTTCTCGTTCAAGAAAATTAAAAGACTATATGGATAATTAATGATTTCCTATCGTTTAAAAGAAATCGCATCATTAGTTAGTACACATTCTGTTTATGATGTTGGATGTGATCATGGTTTGTTAAGTATATATTTAAGTGAAAATCATATGTGCACTGCCATTGACATAACTGATAAATGTATAGAAAAAACAAGACAAAATTGCGAAAAATTCAAATGTAATATGGAAGTTATTAAAAATGACGGATTAAAAGATATTGATATTAGAAAAAATAGTACAGTTTTAATATTAGGGTTAGGGACTAGAAGTATTTTAGATATTACTAATGATTATAACAAAGATATTGATAGCTACATTATTCAAACTAATAATGATTTATATACGTTGAGAAAAACTTTAACTAAAAATTATTTTATTGAAGAAGAAAAAGTAATAAAAGATAAAAATAAGATTTATGTTGTTATAAAATTTAGTAAAGGTTTTGTAAAATATAAGAGAAAAGATTATATTTTAGGTCCTCTTTTAAAAAATAATAAGGAATCTATTATCTATTATGATAATTACTTAAAAAAACTTATGAGACAATATAAAAATACAAAAAAATTAATTGTAAAAATAAAACTAAAATATTTAATTTATATAATAAAAAAACAAAGAAAATCTTTGCTTAGTCAATAAAGAAAGTAGGTCCAAAACTTTCTTTTTTTGTTTTAATATTTTGTTCTATATTTGTTTTTATATTGGTTTCTTTATTTGTTTGGGTATTATTAGACGTTTTTGTGCTTGGAGTATCGGTTTTTTTAAATTCATTCATTACTTGAAACATTGTTTTTACATTTTTCATCATTGGACTTACTTGTTTTACTACAGGAATTGCTTGATTCATAAAATTAAGTGTTTTTTGAGTACCGCCAATTATACTTGATAATGTAATTCCATTTTTACCGAAAAGACCTAATATCCCTTTAGAACCAGTCGCGCTTAAACCTAAGGATGGAAGATTATAATTCATTTGAAAAATACTCCTTTCAAAAATAGTATATGTATTTATAAAAAAACTTTTACTATTTATTAATTTGTGTTATAATTTTTATAGTATAAGAATAATAGAGGTGTATTAATGAAGAAAGTTAAAGATATTTTTAAACTTATTTTAATGGTGTTGTTATTTCCATTTAAAATGGTATTTAATTTTTTCAAATATAATTTTAAGGGCTTTTTCTTTTTATCCTTTATAATTTATAAATTTTTTAAGTATGTTTTCTTTGGAATGTTTTATTTTGTTTTGCTGATTTTTAATTCTATTTTAGGATTCTTTAGTTTATTTAGTTCTAATAGAAAGTATAAACAAGATAAAAAATCTCGAGAAGAATTGGCAAAGAAAAATGCCAGAGATAAGATGTTAGCGGAAAATAAGCGAAAGAAAGAAGAAAAAATAAAAGCTAAAAAAGAAAAAGATATGTATATTAATGAAAAGGTACATATCGAGAAAAAAACTTTTGCTGATAGAATTGATGCTTTTGTTATTTGGTTGTCAAAAATACCTAAGAAGATTATAACTAAATTTAGTAATTATTATAATAATCTCGATTTTGTTAAGCAAGCTAAAAATAAAAAAGATATTAATCGTGAAATATTATTAATTAATTTCGATGGTGAAGATAGTGTTAAAACGGAAATAAAACAATTATATGAATATGTAGCTAAGGATATAGATGGAAAAATAATTAAAGGATATTTTCCGGCTTTCTCGAAAGTTGAAGTTCATTCATTCTTGTTAGCAGAGGGATTTGAAGTATATAGCATTAGAACTAACCAATGGATTGAAATGCTGCATAAACCAGCTTCTGGTAATGGAAAAATAAAGACAAAAGATTTAATTTTCTTTACAACTCAGTTATCAACGTATATTAAGGCTGGAATGCCTCTCGTTGATTCATTAAAAATATTAAGTAGACAATATAAAAACAAAAATTATCAAAGAATTTTTAAATCTATGGTTTATGATTTAACAATGGGGGAAAGCTTTTCAGAATCTCTTAATAAGCAGGGAACTACTTTTCCAAGATTATTGATCAATATGGTTAAGGCATCAGAGATGACAGGGGAGTTACCAGAGAGTTTAGATGATATGGCAAATTATTTTACTGAATCAGACGCTACTAGAAGACAAATGATTACAGCGATGATGTATCCATGTATCGTAAGTATTGTTGCAATCGTTGTTGTAGCATTTATACTTATTTGGGTAATTCCACAATTTGCTACAATGTATGAAACAATGGACGCAGATAAAATACCAGAATATACAATGTGGGTTTTGAGCGCAAGTGATTTTTTGAAAGCTTATTATTTGCATTTTATTACGGTTATTATTCTATTAATATTTATAAATCTATATTTATATAAAAATGTTAAATCTTTAAAAACATTCGCACAATATTTAGCTATGCATTTACCTGTATTTGGTAAAGTAATAATTTATAATGAAGTAACTATGTTTACTAAAACATTTTCTTCATTGTTACAACACAATGTATTTATAACAGATACAATGGATATATTGAATAAAGTAACAAATAATGAAATTTATAAAATTTTAATCGCAGATACAATAACAAATCTCGGAAAAGGTTCAACAATTTCTCAAGCGTTTAAAAATCATTGGGCATTCCCATTGCCGGCTTATGAAATGCTAGTAACTGGAGAAAAAACAGGTGAAATGCCTGAAATGATGGGAAAGGTTTCTAACTATTATCAAGAATTGCAGAAGCAAGCAGTTGGTAATATTAAAACCTTTATAGAGCCAGCATTATTGTTATTTTTAACAGTTGTTGTTGGTGGTATTGTATTAGCTGTAATTATACCTATATTTGGTACGTATTCAGCAGTTATGTAGGAGTGATAAATATTACATATTTAATAATAATATATTTATTTGTAATTGGAACTATATTTGGTTCTTTTTACAATGTTGTGGCACATAGACTTCCAGTAGGAAAGTCTATTGTTTATCCACCATCAAGATGTGATAATTGTAATCATCGATTAACGTTTATAGAACTAATTCCTATTTTTTCTTATTTAATTCAAAAAGGTAAATGTAAAAAATGTGGAGTTAAAATAACTTCGATACATTTAATTTTTGAAATTATGGTTGGTATTTTATTTTCTTTTAGTTTTATTGTTTTTGGTTTTGACTTTCAAACGATATTAGCATTAATAGTTGTTTCTGTTTTATCAATTGTAATTATTAGTGATTTAAATTATATGGTTATATTAGATGAAGTGCTGATAACAGGCGCATTAGCAACGATTATTTCTGTTTTGATTTTTAAAGATTTTAGTATGTTATTATCCATGTTTTTCTCCTCTTTCATTTGTTTTTTAATAATGTATTGTATTAAATTATTTGGTAACTTTTTATATAAGAAAGAATCAATGGGGGATGGAGATATAAAGTTAATAGCGTACATAGGATTTAATTTAGGTTTGATCAATGGTATTGGTTCAATATTTCTTGGAAGTATTATAGCGCTTCCAATATCTTATTTCTTTATGAAAAAAGGTCATAAAATAATTCCGTTTGGCCCTTTTCTGAGTATAGCAGCTATGATTTTAATGTTTACACAGTTTGATGTTATTAGCTTATTTATTAGATAAAATGTATAAAAAAATTACACTTAAGTGTAATTTTTTTGTTATATTTACTATAAATATAATGTTTCTTCATCAGACGTATCATTTAAAATTAATATTTCATCAGTTGATTCTTCGTTTAAAGATTCAGTAGTAGCTTCTTCGTTTAAAGATTCATCAGTAGTTTCTTCGTTTAAAGATTCAGTAGTAGCTTCTTCGTTTAAAGATTCATCAGTAGTTTCTTCGCTTAAAGATTCATCAGTAGTTTCTTCGCTTAAAGATTCATTACTAGTTTCTTCATTTAAAGTTTCTTCATCAGACTTAATTTTTAAAGTTTTCTCTGTATTTATATGTGCTAATGAAATTGCTGTTTTTAAATCATTAGTTCCAGAATAATCATCATCACCTAATTCAATTAATTTAATTATTTCTTCAAATGTAGTTATTCCGTCTCTTACTTTTTGTAATCCATCTTCTAACATCGTTATAACATCTGACGTATAAACAAGTCTTTTTAATTCATCTTTTCTTATATTATTAGAGATAGCATCTCTTATTTCATCTGAGATATTTAATACTTCGTGAATTGCAATTCTTCCTCTGTAACCGCCATTACAATGTTCGCATCCTTCGGTTGTATAAATTTCATCTATATCTTCATTTAAAACATCTTTTAATAGATTTCTTTCATATTCACTAACAGGTCTTAATTTTTTGCAATGATTACATAATTTACGTGCCAGTTTTTGTGATATTATTCCTTCAAGAGCGCTTGATAATAAATATCTTTCAACATCCATATCTATTAAACGTTCTATTGTATTTAGTGAATTATTTGTATGGACTGTAGATAAAACAAGATGCCCTGTAATAGAGGCACGTACGGCTATTTTTGCTGTTTCCGTATCACGTATTTCCCCAATCATTATTATGTTAGGGTCTTGACGTAAGATTGAACGAAGAACAGTTGCAAAATCCAATCCTATTTCACTATTAGCTTGTACTTGGTTTATCCCTCCAATATTCATTTCAATTGGATCTTCTACCGATATAAGGTTTACTTCTTCAGTATTTAATCTTTGCAAAATAGAATATACGGTTGTAGATTTACCGGAACCAGTCGCACCTGTAACTAAAATAATTCCATTTGGAACACTTAGCATTTTTAAAACCTTTTTGAAATTTTCTTCGGAGAAACCCAATTGGTCAACCCCCGCTAAACTCATAGTATAGTCCAATATACGAATAACTATTTTTTCACCTAAATTAGTAGGTAAGCAAGATACACGTAAGTCTAAACCAGTATTCTCAATTACAGTTTTTATGGCACCATCTTGTGGTAATCTCGATTCTGTAATATTCATTCCTGAAATAATTTTTATGCGAGTTACAATATTCTTTTTAATATCGTTTTCTACTTCACAATAATCAATTAATTCACCGTCTACACGAATTCTTATTTTTAAAAATTCATCTTGTGGATCAAAATGGATGTCACTCGCACCTCTTTTAGATGAATCTATTAATATATCATTAACTATTTCAACAATTGGTTTTTTATCAAAATCAAATTTTTTTAACATTTTGTCAACTCCTTTTAAGTTTTGAATGGAAAACTAATTGCTAAAGACTAGTATTTATTCTTTAATTATTATATAATATATTTATGATAAATACAATAGCATATATGCTATAATAATTCGAAAAAAACAGGAGGAAGTTATAAATGAAAGATAATAAAAAAGGGTTTACAATAATAGAATTAATTTGTTCATTCGTGATTATTTCAGTTATTATAGTTTTTTTATTTCAAATATTATTACATTTAAAAGATATATATGTTGAAGTAAATTTAGTCAGTGAAATAGCAACGAAAGAATCTTTAATAGAAAGCTATATATCTGCTGATTTTATGGCTAAGGAATTAATAAATATTGAACAATGTGGAGATAATTGCTTTAATTTTACTTATGCAGACGCTAGTACAGGAACATTATTTTTAAATGATAATAATACTGTATTGACTTATAATGATTATTCTATTTCATTAAGTGGAGGAACTACATTTGGCCGTATTTTATTTTCTGATAACGTTTTAGATGAAGGATACGAAGGTAAACAATCTTTATTAAAACTAACTATTCCGATTTATAACAACATATTAGATGAATCAAATTATATTGAAGTATACAATAGATATGATTATTCTAAATTAGACAAGAGTATTTATTTTAATTTAGTAGATGGTGCTACTTTTAATTCAAAAGTGAAGTCTTTATCGTCATATAATAATGTTACTACAATTAATTTTGATGATAATATTCCTGAAAATATAAACTCGTATAGTGAAACAATAGATTTATCTGTTGAACAAGATCAAACAATTATTGGATATGTAGATGGAACAACATTAAATATAGTTGCTGAAGGTAATTTTTTAGCTAATGCAGATTGTTCTGAAATGTTTTATCAATTTACTAATATAGAAGAAATTGATTTTAATTCGGAGACTACTGGAAAATACATATTTATTACAACAAAAGTCACTAATATGTATAGAATGTTTAGGGAAACAATTTCACTTACAACATTAAATTTAAGCGGTTTTGATACTAGTAATGTTACGAATATGTCTGTAATGTTTTATTCTAATACAGCATTAACATCGCTTAATTTAACTAATTTTAATACAGCAAATGTAACAAATATGTCGTGGATGTTTGGTTATTGTTCAGGGATAACAGAATTAGATTTAAGTAACTTTAATACAACGAATGTCACAAATATGTCATCCATGTTTTATGGTAATTCTTCTTTAACAAAATTGAATGTAGGTAGTTTTGATACAGCAAATGTCACAAATATGTCATCCATGTTTTATAATAATTCTTCTTTAATCGAATTAGGTTTAATGGATTTTGATACAACAAAAATAACTACAATGAGACAAATGTTTTATAATGTTTCTTCGTTAACTATATTAGATTTAGCTAATTTTGATACCCCAAATCTTACAGATATTTATATGGCATTTAGTTATATGGATTCATTAATTTATATAGATATTAGTAACCTAGATACAGATAAAGTAACTGATTTTTCTGGATTATTTAGAACTACTTGGAATAATGATAGTCTAGAATATTTAGATATATCTTCTTTCAATAGTGGAAATGCAACAAATATGAGTTGGATGTTTTATGGAAGAATGCACTTATCGACTTTGATTTTTGATACAGAAACGTTTACAACAAGTAAAGTAACGTTAATGGGTTCGATGTTTAGATCATGTGAAGCACTGACAAGCTTGGATTTAAGCAACTTTGATACAGCTAATGTTACTGACTTTTCTTCTATGCTCGATGGTTTTCAAAATTTAACTAGTTTAACATTATCCGATAAATTTGTCGTACAAGATGGAGCTAATCTTTCATCTATGTTTTGGAATTTACAATATAGTGGGAATCTTGATATAAGTTCATTTAATATTAATAGTACTCATAACATAGAAAGTATGTTTACAAATGCAAACATAGGCTCTGTATCTGTAGCGTCTTCTACGATTGGAAACTTGCTTAAATCAGATGGCAGTCTATCATCATCAACAACAATAACAGTAAAATAGACATAATTCCATGAATTACTCTAGAAGACAAATATTTTTTGTAATCAATATTATATTTATCTAGTATACTAAAAACTTGCATATGAATAGATATACCGCCAAATGAAAGAAAAAAAACAACAATTAAATACTTAGTTAATAAGGGAATATTTAGTATATTTATATACTGTATTCCTTTTGTTATCTCTAAAACTCCAACTAAAATATATTTAAAATAAATATTAAAATCAAATAATAAAATTAAATCTGTTATAACACTAAAAGTTGTAATAACTCCTATAATTAATAAAATAGTAGAAACACTTTTATTGATAGAAATAATTAAAACTTTATTAAAAGGAAGTGTTTGTAATTTTTTTATTTCATTAATATTTTTATTTTTAGGTTTAAATAAAAAACCAACTAATATATTTGATACATAATGGCTAATTAAAATTAAAAAAGCAATTTTTTTATCAAACATCAAAGAAAGAGTTCCAATGATAAATAAAGGTGAAACAAATTGAGTAAATACTAAAATATTATTTGCATCTTCTTCATTTATCAAATCATCATCTAACAAATCTTTTATTATTTTAGAGTTTCCTGGACAACCTTGTAAAATACTTAAAAAAAACACATAACAACCATATGGAGAAACATTAAATAAATAAAAAAAAGGTTTTCTAAATATTTTAACTAGCAAATGAACAAAACCATAATTTTTTAAAATATCAGATATTATAAAAAAAGGAAATAAAAATGGTATAATATTTGTATAAGTCAAACTTATAGCATAAATGACTGAATTTTGTACTATTAAAGAATTATTTAACATTAAAAACAAAACAAAAAAACAAATAAAAAGTTTAATTAAATTTTTCATATAATTCTCCTAAAATAGTATAAATTAAAAGAAAGGAATGATACTATCAATAAATTATATGTGTTTATCAAAAAAAATAGAAAAGAAATATTATCATATGTATGTATAATAGTTTTTTTAAGTGCAGTTTTCTTTTTAAAACTACCATTTGTTATAGAAATACCAGGAGGACTTACAGATGTTTCTAACAGGATAAGTATTGAAGATGCTTATGAACTAGAAGGAAGCTATAATATAACTTATGTATCACAATTAAATGCAACACCTATCTTGATGCTTTATTCTTTATTTAACGATCAATGGGATTTAATAAGTAATGAAGAACTAACAACAATTGAAAGTTTAGAAGATATGAATTTTAGATATAGTTTGAATCTAATAGAAAACACGAATAACGCTATTATGTATGCCTATAATTTAGCTAATAGAGAAGTCAATATATCATCTTCTTCATTTTATATAACATACGTTGATGAATTAGCGAGCACGGATTTAGAAGTTGGGGATCAAATATTAGAAATAAACGATACAAAAATAGAAGATGCAACTATATTAAATAGCGAAGTAGCTAATACTAATGTAGGAGATGTTTTATATTTTAAAGTAATTAATGATAATATTGAATATACTAGATTTGCTTATAAAACGATAATAGGAGAAGAAAGTGTAATTGGAATAGTATTATCAACGCAATATGAACTTGATTTAAATCCTAAATTAGATACATCATTTTTAAGCTCAGAATCAGGTGGATCTGGTGGTTTAATGACTACGTTATATATATATGATAGTTTAATAGAAGAAGACTTAACTTCAGGACTTGTAATAGCTGGAACAGGTACAATTGATAGTAATGGTAATGTAGGAGCAATAGCAGGTGTTAATTATAAAATTATAGGAGCTTGTAATGAAGGGGCTGATGTATTTTTTGTTCCGACTGATAACTACACTGAAGCTAAAAATACAATAGAAGAATATGATTTAGATATTCAATTAGTAGTAGTAAATCACATTGCTGATGCACTTGTTTTTTTAAAATAGACTTTTTAGTGATAATTTGTTAAAATATTGATTAGGTGAAGTAACTATGAAAAGAAGCGAAGTAGATTATAATTTAGTAACGCCGATGATGAAGCAATACTTAGAAATAAAAAACAAAAATGAAGATATTATTGTTTTTTTTCGATTGGGTGATTTTTATGAAATGTTTTTTGAAGATGCCATTTTAGTAAGTCATGAGTTAGAATTAACATTAACTGGAAAAAATGCAGGTTTAAAAGAAAAAATACCAATGTGTGGTATACCTCATCACTCATCAACAATATATATTAATAAACTAATTGAGTTAGGATATAAAGTAGGTATATGTGAACAACTAGAAGATGCTAAAAACGTAAAAGGTATCGTAAAAAGAGATATTATTCAAGTTGTAAGTAAAGGAACTAATTTTAATACAGATACTATAAAAGAATATGATTTTAATTTTATTGGTAGTATAGTAAATCATAAAAATATTTTTACAATTAGTTACTTAGATATAACAACAGGTAGTTTTTTTATAAAAAAATTAAGTCATAATAAAACAACTCTAATAAGCGAAATTTTATCACTTAATATAAATGAACTTATAGTAGGTTCTAATTTAGAAGAAATAGCAGTTATTTTAAAAAATCAATTTAATATATCAATTACATATTTTAATGAAATAAAAGAAATGGATAAATATCAATACATATATAACGAATTAGATGAAGAATTAAAACAAGGTGTTAAATTATTATTAACCTATTTAGATGAAACTCAAAAAAGAGATTTATCGCATTTGCAAAGTTGTAAATTAATTAAAAGCAATGACTATTTAAAAATGAATATTTTTACAAAAAGAAACTTAGAACTTAGTGAAACATTGAGACAAAAAACGAGAAATAATTCTTTAATTTGGTTATTAGATAAAACAAAAACAGCAATGGGTTCAAGATGTTTAAAAGAAATGATTGAAAATCCGCTAGTAGATGAAAATTTAATTAATAAAAGATATGACACAGTACAAACTTTAATAGATGAATTTTTATTAAAAAGAGAATTACAAGACAACTTATTTGAAGTTTATGATTTAGAACGTTTAAGTGGTAAAATTGCTTTTGGAAATGCTAATGCTAAAGATATGTTACAATTAAAAAATTCTTTAAGTGTGCTTCCTAATATAAATGAAATTCTATTACAAATTAATTATCCTAAAATAAATACATTAAGAAATCTTTTTGAATTATTAGAAAACAGTATTTATGAAAATCCTCCTGTCAGTATAAAAGAAGGATACTTAATAAAAAAAGGATATAATAGTGAATTAGATGAATTAAAAAGTCTGCGCAAAGGTGGAAAAGATTTTGTCGCTCAATTTGAAATATTAGAAAAAGAAAAAACTGGAATTAAAAATTTGAAAATCGGATATAATAAAGTATTTGGTTATTATATCGAAGTTTCTAAAGGAAGTATTAATTTAGTAAAAGATGAATTTGGTTATGAGAGAAGACAAACATTATCAAATTGCGAAAGATATATTAGTCCAATTTTAAAAGAAAAAGAAGCTTTAATTTTAAATGCTGAGGAAAAAATAGTTGAACTAGAATATAATTTATTTATTGAAATAAAAGATGAAGTAAAAAAATACATAAAAGAACTACAAAACGTTGCTAAAATAATAAGTGATATTGATGTAATGCAAAGTTTTGCTACACTTGCTGAAGAAAATAATTATATTAGACCAATTATAACAAAAGACAGATCTATTTATATAAAAAATAATAGACATCCAGTAGTAGAAAAAGTTATAAATACAGCATATGTTCCAAATGATATAATAATGGATGAAAAAACGAACATATTATTAATTACAGGACCTAATATGGCAGGTAAATCAACTTATATGAGACAAGTTGCAATAACTGTTATAATGGCCCAAATTGGTTGTTTTGTCCCAGCAGATGAAGCTAGATTACCGTTATTTGATGCGATTTATACAAGAATTGGAGCTAGTGATGATCTAGTAAGTGGTGAATCAACTTTTATGGTTGAAATGAATGATGCTAATTATGCAATTACTAATGCGACAAGTAATAGTTTGATATTGTTTGATGAACTAGGTAGAGGAACAGCAACGTTTGATGGTATGGCTTTAGCGCAATCTATTATTGAATATATAAATGAAGTAATAAAAGCAAAAACTTTTTTCTCAACACATTATCACGAATTAACTGATTTAGAAGAAAGTCTTGATGGTTTAAAAAATATCCATGTATCAGCAGTTTATGAAAATGGAAATTTAACATTTTTACATAAAATAAAAGAAGGATATATCGATAAAAGTTATGGTATTCAAGTTGCTAAATTAGCGAATATTAATGATTCTATAATAAAAAGAGCTGATTCAATTTTAAAAATTTACGAGAATAAAGAAATAGTAGTTGATAAAAAAATAGAACAATTATCACTATGTTTCCCAGAAGAAAATGAAATAGAAAAAAAATTAAAAGAGATTGATTTAAATTATATATCACCAAAAGAAGCATTAGATATATTATATGATTTAAAAAGTAGGGGAGAAAATTAATGGAAATATTAAAAAAAGAAAATTGGTTTATTTGGTTTATTATGATATTTTTTACATACGGGTTATCAAATATTGGTTTAGCTGGATGTTTAGATGCTATAGATACTGATGCTTGGTATTTAAAATGGGCCAAAAATAAGAATAAATTTATATTGTTGTCTATGATTGTTTTAGTATTTATAATTGGTTTTATGTTTTTGATATATGAAACTCAAATATTAAATCATGTAGAAAACAATACAGATTTTCTTACATTTGTTTTATTTATAATATCTTTATTATATTCAGTTATATCAGTTTGTTTTTTTATAGCTGTTATATCAATATTTACAAGGACTGCTGCTAAATTAGAAGTAAAGGGAAGCGAAATATATTTATCACCATATATATGGTGTGGATCTTTAATTATTCCTTTTATTGGTTGGTTGTTTTTTGCAACTATGCTACTTTATGTCGTGTTTTCTCCAATATATAATTTATCAATTGGTAAAGGAGAAAAAATTTAAGATGAGAAATCATCTTTTTCTTTTTATTAATATACTTTTATAATTAAATATGTTAAAATGTTTACAGGTGATTTTATGGAAAATAGAAGTGAATTAAGAAAAAAAATAATGACGGTTTTATATCAAATTAATGTATATGATAAAAACAAAATGAAATATAATGTCGAAGATGTTATAAAAGAAGTAGTTGAAATAGAAAATGAATTTGTAAAAGAAATTGTATATGGTGTAGTTACATATAAAAATGAATTAGATAAATTAGCGAATAAATATTTACAAAACTGGACTATTGACAGATTAGGAAATACAGACCAAGCAATTTTAAGAATTGGAATATACGAATTAATGTATACACAGACTCCTAGCATTGTATCTATTAATGAAGCAGTCGAACTAGCTAAAATATATAGTGATGATGAAGTTAAAGGTATGATTAATGGTGTATTAGATAAAGTTTATCACAATAAGTAGGTGAAGAATGGAAAATCAATATTTAAGTGTTGGAGCATTAACAAAATATTTAAAATTTAAATTTGATTCAGATTCACATTTAAAAAAAGTTTATATAAAAGGGGAAATTTCAAACTTTAAAGCACATACAACAGGACACTTTTATTTTTCAATAAAAGATGAAACAAGTAAAATAAATGCTTTAATGTTCAGCGCTAATGCAAAAAAAATAAACTTTAAACCTGTTGAAGGAAGTAAAGTTTTATTAATTGGACGTGTTAGTATATATGAATCAACTGGTAATTATCAAATCTATGTTGATGAAATGATTGAAGACGGTGTAGGTAATTTATATAAAGAATTTGAATTATTAAAACAAAAATTAAATGAAGAAGGATTGTTCTTAGAATCTAGAAAAAGAAAAATACCTTTAATGCCTTCTAAAGTAGGAGTTGTAACTGCAAAAACAGGAGCTGCTGTAAAAGATATTATTTCAACAATTAAAAGAAGATATCCTATATGTGAAATTTATTTGTTTCCATGTTTAGTACAAGGTGAATTAGCGAGTAAGGATATTGTAAAAAATATAAATTTAGCTAATGAATATGATTTAGATGTTTTAATTGTTGGTCGAGGTGGAGGTTCTATTGAAGATTTATGGCCTTTTAACGAAGAAATAGTTGCGCGTGCTATATTTGAATCTAGAATACCAATAATAAGCGCTGTTGGGCATGAAGTTGACTTTACAATAGCGGATTTTGTTTCTGATTTAAGAGCACCAACTCCAACTGGGGCAGCAGAAATGGCAGTTCCTAATATAATTGAACTACAAAACAAAATAAATCAATATACAATAAGATTAAATGAAAATATTAATAAGTTATTAAAATTAAATAAAATAAAATTAGATAGTTTAACAAGTTCTTTTGTTATTAAAAATCCTTTAATAATGTATGATAATAAAAAACAAAAACTAGATTTATTAAATGAAAATTTAAATAAATGTATTTTTTTGAATATTGAAAAAAGATACAATAGCATTAATATTATTAAAAATTCTTATGTATTAAAAAATCCAAAATTTATTTATGAAAATAAAATAAAAGAATTAAAAATACTAAATAATGAATTAAATAAAAATATAAATTTAATAATCGAAAACAAAAAAAATACAATAAGTATTTATAAAAAAAGTTATGTATTAACAGATCCAAGTTTTATTATTAAAAATAATATAATTAAATTAACACACATAATAGAAAAATTAAATTTAATTAATCCATTAGAAGTATTAAAAAGAGGATATAGTTTAGTTTATAAAGAAAATGAAGTTGTTAATAAAACACAAAACTTAAAAGTAAATGATTTAGTAAATATAAAACTACAAAATGGATCAGCACTTGTTTTAGTAAAGGAGATAAGCGATGAAGTTTGAAGATAAAATAAAAGAATTAGAAACAATAATAAATGATTTAGAAAATGGCACTACTGATTTACAAGATTCAATTGAAAAATACACTAAAGCTATGAATTTAGTAAAAGAATGTGATACTGAATTAAAAACGGTAGAAGAGCAAGTATTAAAAGTAGTTTCTGAAAATGGGATTAAAGATTTAGAATTTAATGACTAAAATTACCAAGTGAATTTTAGTTTTTTTGTATATAATAATTTATGTAGTCTATTTTTAGAAAGGAGTTTTTATGAAAAATATTAAAAAGTACTTTTTGATTTTCCTTTTAACTCTTATGCTTCCAAGCTATACTTTAGCATATTCACAAAATATTATTGCTAGTGGTGAAAATATTGGGATGATTTTAAATGCTAAAGGGGTTATTATAGTAGGTGGTTATGAAGTTGGTAACAACAATCCTATGAGTGATGCAAAATTAGAAGTTGGAGATGTTATTGTTTCAATTGATGGTATCAAAGTTAGTAATATTACAGAAATGATTAATGTTTTAAGTGATAAATCAAATTCTGTAACAATTGATTATTTAAGAGATAATCAAACAAAAACTACAACTTTAAATATTTATCAAGATGATACTGGAATAAAAACAGGTCTTTATGTTAAAGATAGTGTTACTGGTGTTGGAACCATAACTTTTATTGATCCAGAAACTAATACTTTTGGTGCTTTAGGTCATGAAATAATTGAGTCTAACACAGGAGAAATATTAGATATAATGGATGGTAATATATTTAATTCAACCGTTACAGGTATTAATAAATCAACAGCTGGAGATCCAGGTGAAAAAAATGCTAGATATTATTCTGATGAGATTTTAGGGTCTATATATGAAAATACAAACAAAGGTGTTTTTGGAACATTTAGTGGAACTTATGATGAAAATGATTTATATAAAGTTGCGTCATTGTCTGATATTTCTTTAGGTGAAGCTACTATTAAAACGGTAATAGATGGTAATGAAGTTATGGAATATTCTATTATGATTACACAGATAGATAAAGATTTAGATCAAGAAACAAAAAATTTTACTTTTGAAATCACCGATAGTGATTTATTAGAAGCAACAGGTGGAATTGTTCAAGGCATGTCTGGTTCTCCTATTTTACAAGGAGAGTTTATTATAGGTGCCGTTACTCATGTTGTGGTAGAAAATCCTCAAAAGGGATATGGTATTTTAATAACTAATATGTTAGAAGAAGCAGAAAACTAATCATTGATTAGTTTTTTTAAAGGATAAATAAAAGTAAGAAAGTATATTACAATAGAGATCTCTATTAGGAGGGAAAAACTATAAAATATTTACTAACAAATGATATGATTTTTAAACTTTTTTTTAGAAAAGAAAAATATTATTTAAAATTAATAATAAATGAGTTACTAGAATTAAATATATGTGAAGATAACATAGCTTTTATAAACAATGATTTATATGGCAGAAATATGCAGGATAAAAGTTGTTATATAGATATGTCAATTAAATTAAATAATGGTGAAATAGTAATAATAGAAATGCAAAATATAACAAGAGAAATATTAGTTGAGAGATTTGATTACTATATTTCATCTAAAATATTAGATCAAATACCTAAAGGAATGGATTATACCAAAATAAAAAAAGTTTATGGAATATTCTTTTTAAATGGCAAAGATAAAAATTATAACAACATGTTTACAAAAATAAGTGATTATGATATATTAAATATGACAAAAATTAGAAGTGCTAGAGAAAAGAATATAATTAATTTAACTAAACTAGATGATTATAAAAAATACAATTTATCAAATGAATTAATTGATTTTTTAAATTTTATAGCAAGTAAAAGTGAGGAAGAAATGGTAAGTATGATAAAAGATGATAATTTAAAACGTGCATATGAGACAGTAAAAGAATTAAATACAGATCCAGAGATACAAACAATTTTAGACATGCAAAGATTTGCAGAATATGAGAAAAAATATGATGTTCATGAGGCTAGAGAACAAGGGTTAAATCAAGGAAAAGAAGATTTATTAAATAAAACAGTAATTAATATGCATAAACAAGATTTAAGTTTTGAAGATATAGCTAAATATGTGAATATAGATATATCTAAAGTAATAAAAATAATAGAAAAAAATAAAAAAACAGAAATTTGATTTCTGTTTTATTCATTTATTATAATAGTATAAGTATTACAATCTGTAATAGTTGAACCTGTAGTAATTGTAGAATCTACATGGATTAATCCTGATTTTAAATTACTTGCTTTTAATTCGTATTTAAATGTTATATTTGGATAACTTGAACTTAATTTTTCTGTTAAAGTACTTATTGTTGTTGCAGCGCTTCCACTTGTTACCCAATCAGGTTGTAAATAAAGAGTATAACTAGCAGTGCTAGTACAAGTATTACCAGAATTACTGTCGTTATTAGAATCACTTGATCCTCCAGAAGTATCAGGAACAACTGGTTCAACACCTTTACTAATATATATTTTTACTGATGTACCTTCTGGAACTATTGATCCAGATGTCATTGATTGTGAATATGAATAATTTTCTGATATTGAACTGTGGTAATAGTAACTATATGTACAAACTAATCCAGCATTGCTACAAGCTGTTTTAGCAGCTGATAATGATAAATTATAAAAGTTTGGCACTGTAGCTGATTTGCCTTTTGAAACAACTACTGTTATTTCTTGGCTAGTAGCTAAGTTTGTTCCAAAATTTGGTGAAATGCTAATTATATTATTTGCTTCTATTTCATCACTATATTCTTCTTCGATAATATAAGTTAAGGAATAATCATCTGCCCATTGTTTAAAATCAAATACACTGCTAAATTCTTCTAAAACTAATGGTCCTTTTGAAATTGTAAGATTAATTGTTGTTCCTTCTTCAACGACATCATTTTTTTCATAATTTGCATTTATTATTGCACCTTTGATATATTCTACATCATATACTTCTTCAAATGTTACTTTTAAATTATTATTTATAATCCAAGTAGTTGCAGTATCTACACTCATTTGAGAAAAATCAGGAAGAGTTATTTCGTTTCCTTTTGAAACAACCAAAGTTACGCTTGATGAACTATCGACTGTAGTGCCTGTTTCAATGTTTTGACTTATTACATAATCTTTTAATATTGTATCTGAAAAGTCGTAAGATAAATTATATGGAATAGAGTTTTGTTTTAACCATAGTGTTGCATTGAATTCTGACATGTTGGATAAATCAATCATTTCAACTGGTACGATGTCTGATTCTGTCCCAAGAGATACAACTATTGTTAATTCGTCATTTCTTTTCATTTCTCCAGTATAACTTTGTGAAATTACGTAATCTTTACTAACGTCATCACTCATTTCAAAATTAATAATTACATTTGATAAAAAGTTTTCTTCAATAAATTCAACAACTGTATCTAAGTTATAAGTAGTTAGAGTAGGTACAGTTACTGTTTTTTCTAGATTTGGACCTTGCGATACTAAGACTGTAATAGTATCGACATTTTTTAATAAAGTTCCGTCATTAATATCTTGTGTGATTATATTATATTCATCTACATAATCACTATATTCATAATTTGTTATTAATTCTATATCATAGTTATTTGTAAATTCAATAACTTCACCAATGTTATAAGTATTAAAAGATGGTAATGTCATATTAGTTGGAATATTTAATATTTCTAAGTTTACTAACATATTAAATATAATAAAAATTAATATGAACAATGAATTAAAAATATTTAAAATTTTCTTTTTTGTTTTTACAAATAAACAACTAAATAATGAAATTAAAGATAGAATAGAAGAGTTTATTAATAAATAATTAATATTTATATAATCACTATAACTAAATATTAAATAAATAATTGCTCCAAGTGAAATAATAAATACAATTAAAGATAAGATAAAATCAAATTTTGTTTTCTTTTTTTTAATTTGAAAACTATCATCAATTTTATTCATTCTTAATGTTTTTTCTATTTCTTCTACATAAGGAATATCATATTCTTTATCTTTTTTACTTCTTTTTTTCTTTTTATCATCAAAATCTAAAGATTTTTTTAAATCTTCTATTTTTTTTGTTTCTTCTAATGTTTTTTCTAATGGTTTAGTGTTTTCAAGTTCTTTTTTTTGTCTTTCAGCCCTTGTTATAACTTCATCAAATGCTGTTGTTTTTTCCTTTTTATCTTTCATAATATCACCCTATAATAATTATATAATAAAAGATAATAAAATAAAATAAAATGATTTTTTTATTTTAAAGTAAATGTAAAGTTGTTTTTTTAAAAAATGTTTGTTTATACTATTTAATATGTTATAATTATATAGAATTAAAAAGTAATTGGAGGCTGTTTATGGTATATAGTATTGAGGTAAAAAGCGTTACTAAAAAGTTTAAATTGTTTTATGATAAAGCAAGTACTTTAAAAGAAAAACTTATATTTTTCAAAAGAAATAAAAATGATGAATTAACTGTTTTAAATAATATAAATTTAAAAATAAAAAAAGGGGAAACGGTCGCACTTATTGGAACTAATGGGAGTGGTAAATCAACTTTGTTAAAATTGATGACTAAGATTATTTATCCTAATAAAGGTAAAATTGTTACTAATGGTAAATTAACTTCTTTATTAGAGTTAGGGGCTGGTTTTCATCCTGATTTTTCTGGAAGAGAAAATATTTATTTCAATGCTTCTATTTTTGGGCTTACTAGAAAAGAAATTGATTCAAGATTAGATGATATTATTGAGTTTTCGGAGTTGGGGACTTTTATAGATAATCCAGTTAGAACTTATTCTTCTGGTATGTATATGCGTCTTGCTTTTAGTATAGCAATAAATGTTGATGCAGAGATTTTATTAATTGATGAAATATTGGCGGTGGGAGATCAACATTTCCAAGAAAAGTGTTTAAATAAGTTAAAAGATTTAAAGAATAGTGATAAAACAATAGTTATTGTTACACATGATTTAGAAAGTGTAAAAAAACTGTGTACAAGAGCAGTTTGGTTATATAAAGGTACTATTAGAATGGATGATAAACCTAAAAAAGTAATAGATGAATATGTTAAGGTTTGTGGGTGAAATATGTTAAAGAGTTTATTTCAATATAGAGAATTTTTAAAATCAAATGTAAAAAAAGAAATAAGGGGTAAATATAAAGGTTCTTTTTTAGGAGTTCTTTGGAGTTTTTTAAATCCTTTGTTAGCTGTTTTAGTGTATGCGATAATTTTTCCTTTTATAATGAAAAATAGTATTGATAATTATTTGGTTTATTTAATAACTGGGTTTATTCCTTGGACATTTTTTACTTTGTCTATTCAAATGGGTATGGTAAGTATTTTGGCTAATGCTAATATAATAAAAAAAGTTTATTTTCCAAGAATTATACTTCCTATTTCTTCAGTTACAAGTGCTTTAGTTAACTTTTGTATATCTTTAGTTATTGTCCTTTTATTTGTGATAGGTTCGGGTATTGGGGTAAGTTTGTATTTAATTTATTTGCCAATTATTATATTAATACAATATATTATGTTACTCGGGATCACTTTTATTTTAAGCAGTGTTGATATTTATGCTAGGGATATTGAAAATATAGTTAATTTTGTTATTCAAATGCTTTTTTATGGAACACCGATATTATATTCAAAAGAAATATTTCCAGAGTCAATTTATTTTTTGTTAAATTTAAATCCAATGACGCATATTATTGATGCTTATAGAGCTGTGCTTTTTTATCAAACAACACCTGATTTTTTATCATTAGGACTGACATTTTTCTTTAGTATTATTTTGTTATTTGTTGGATATTTCATATTTGATAAATTGCAACGCGGATTTGCAGAGGAGGTATAAGATATGAATTTAGATATAATATTTGTAACTTTTAATTCAAGCAAATGGATAGACAAATGCTTGGACAGTATTTTAAAAAGTGATTATAATTTAAAAAAAGTTAATTTGGTTTTTTTTGATAATAATTCTAGTGATGGCACAATCCAACTCTTAGAAAAATGGAACAAAAAATCAAAAGATAAAATTAAATCTTTTAAAATAATTAAAAATAAAAAAAATTATGGATTTGGGATTGGTAATAATAAAGCATTTAAAAAAGGTGAATCAGATTTAGTTTTTTTTCTAAATATAGATACCGAAATAAAAGTAGATACACTTACTAAAATAAATGATTTTTTTGCTGATTGTGAAGAGAATATTGGTGTTTTGGAATTAAGACAAGAACCTTTTGAACACCCTAAATATTACGATCCAATTACAAATGAAACAGGATGGTTTTCTGGTGCCTGTTTTGTTGTAAAAAGAAAAGTTTTTAAAAAAGCAAAAGGTTTTGACAAACATATTTTTATGTATTGCGAAGATGTTGATCTAAGCTTTAAAATTAGAAAAATCGGTTATAAAATTATATATGATTATAATAATTCTATAACTCATTATTCTTATTCAAAAGCAAACGAATTTAAACTGTTACAGTTTGCTAATTCAATTTCTAATAATGTTTATTTGAGATTGAAACATGGTAACTTAGCAGATCTATTAAAGGGAATTCTTGTATATAAAAATGTTTTCACAACATTAAGAGTTCCAGAAAATTTTGATTTAAAAAATGTAAAAAAAGAAATAAAGAAGATGTTTATGAAAATGTTTTTTTGGGGTCAAATAGAATTAATAAAACGAATTGGAAATATATTCAAAAAAAACTATCATTGTAAATATTATTTTAACTTTTTAGACTATGAATTAAATAAAAATGGAGCCTTTTATACTCCAAAGGAAGTAAAAGACAAAAGCTTGGTTTCTATAATTGTGAGAACGCACAATAGACCAACCGTTTTAAAAGAAACAATACAAAGTATTTTAAATCAAACATATCAAAATTTTGAAATAATCGTGGTAGAAGACGGTAAAGCCACTGCAAAAACTATGTTAAGCTCATTTAAAGATAACAGAATTAAGTATTATAGTACAAATGAAAAAAAAGGTAGATGTTATGTCGGAAATTATGGAATTAAAAAATCAAGTGGAGAATATATTAATTTTTTAGATGATGATGATTTATTTTATAATGACCATATAGAAACTTTATTAAGTAATTTTGAAGTTGATGATAATATTGTTTATAGTACGTCATTTGCAACTGAAATAGAAATAATTAGCATAAAGCCATACAAATATAATATTAAAAGTAAAACTATACCTTGCAATAATAATAATATTAACATAATAAATTTATGTAAATCTAATCAAACACCAATTCAAGCGGTTATGTTTAGAAGAAATGTTTTTGAAAATTGTGGTGGATTAGATGAAACAATGGATGCTTTAGAAGATTGGGATTTATGGATAAGATTTGCTTTAAAATATAAATTTAAGTATGTTGATAAGACAACATCAATTTATAGAATACCCTATGACCAAACAATTGCAAAAGAAAGAGAACAATTTTTAAAAGATGCTTATGATTCTGTTAGAAGCAAATATGCGGCAGAGAATACTACTGTAATTTTAGAGGATTTATATAATGAGGATGATGATTCTAATGTTAGTAAAATTTCTTTTAAAGGAAAAATAGTTATTTTAACAAAAAAAATATTAAAAAAATTTAATATAGAGTAGGAGAATTAAAATGAATTATATATATTTAATAACATCATTATTTTTGATGTATTCTTTTTATAAAATAGAAAAAACAAAAAAACTTCAAAATGGATTTTTTTGGGTTATTCTTTCAGTATCATTGTTTTTTATTTTTAACACATTTATAGTGAACTTTCTAAGTTTAGTAAAAATAAAGAGTTCACCACTTAATTTATCTTTGATAAATACTTTAATTAGTAGTATTCTTTTTATTTTACAAAAGAAAAAAATATTGAATTATCAAAAGTATTATTATAAGAAAAGGCATATGGTTAACTTTGCTATTATAATATTTATTATTTTATTTATATCTATTATGAGATTTGGATATGATTTTTCAAATATTGTATTTGAGACAACTGATCCAGCCGCGCATTTTACGGCAGCCGCGGAATTTTCTGAAGTTCAATCTGTTCTATCAAAAAAAAATACATCAAATATTATATATAGTGGATTTGATAGAATGCAAAATGCATATTATATAAATTCTGGTTTATTCATGTCTACGTTTAATATGGTGGAGAAATATCGCTGTTTTATTATTTTTGAAGTTATTTTATTAATGTTAACAAGCTTAATTTTTTATATAACTTCTGTTACATTGCTTAAATCAGATAAATTGTCATGGATTTGTTTAATTATTACATTTTTATATTTATTTGGATATCCGTTAAATAATATGTTATTTGGATTTGGTTATTTAGGATTTTCAATTTTTACATTTAGTTTAATAATTTGTTTGCAACTATTATTATATAGAAAATGTGATTTAAAAATATACCTACCAATTATGTTTTTACTTAATTTTAATTTGTTTTTTAGTTATTTTTTGTTCATGCCAATTTTTTATTTAGCTCAAGGGTTGATATATATATATGATTTTATTTTTAAGAAAACAAAATTTATAGAATTGGTAAAGATATTTTCAATAACTCTTTTGATTCCATTTTTTATCGGTTGCTTGTACTTTTTTGTACTGATAGTGAAGAATGAAGAAGTTACATTAATAGCATCTGAGGGATATATTTATAGATCTTTATTTTCTAATTTTGTTTTGATAAGCCCAATTATTTTTTATGTAGGTTTTATGGAAATTAAAAAGAGAAAGATTAATTTATTAAATATTTTATTTTTAATTATTATAACGATAATTGCATTTTTATTCATAATTGGATTGAATGGAAATATTTCATCGTATTATTTCTTTAAATTTTATTTCCCACTTTGGACTATAGTTTGGTTATTGGTGGCTGTGTCATTTTCATATTCTAATAAAATTAATGTAAATAGTTTAGGAACAATATTTTTAATGATAATCCTGTTAGCCATTGGAACACTTCGAATAGAAAGTAAAATTTCATCAGTCAATATTTTATTTAACCCAGAATATGTAAGTTCTAGTTTTTTAAATTTATATATTGTTAATGAAAATTATATATATACAGATGCTGTTATTTTTAATAAACAAGAATTGGAATTATTAGAAGGAATCGATACAGTTAAAAATGAATGCAATATAAATGATTTTCTTGATAGTAATGTTGAGTTATTACAAAGTATTTGGATGACAATTTTAATAGATGTATTACCTATTTATGAATACACAGGTCATGGTGATTTTTACACATATGAATTTAATTATGACGATTTTTTACAAAGCGAAGAAAGAAAATGCTTTTTATATTTTAATGATTCTAAAGAATTAGATTATTTTGATAATGATAATTATAGTATATTATATGAAAATGAAGCTGGTAAAATTTATAAAAAGGCCGATTAATTATTACAATAAATATAAAAAAAATAAACATTTTATTTTAAAAGGAGTAGAAGTATGAAAACATTAATAATTATTCCAGCTTATAATGAAGAAAAAAACATTTTAAAAACTTATAAATCAATTATGAAATTAAAAAAATATGATTGCATTGTAATAAACGATGGATCGAAAGACAATACATTAAATGTATTAATAGAAAATAAGATACCGCATATAAATTTATTGGAAAACTTAGGTATAGGTGGAGCAGTTCAAACTGGTTATAAATATGCCTTTGAAAACAATTATGATATAGCTGTTCAATTTGATGGGGATGGTCAACATGACGCTTCGTATATTGAAAATATTATTAAACCGATTAAAGAAGGAGAAAGTGATTTTGTTATTGGATCTAGATTTATTGATAAATCTAGTTCTGAATTTCAATCATCTTCTACTAGAAGAGTAGGAATAAAATTAATTTCTTCTTTAATTAAATTTTTTACAAGAAAAAAAATATATGATCCAACTTCGGGATTTCGAGCAGCTAATAAAAATATAATAAAAAAATTTGCTAAATATTATCCTGCTGAATATCCAGAACCAGAATCAAGTGTTTACTTATTAAAAAATAAATTTAAAATATTAGAAGTTCCTGTTAGTATGAATGAAAGAAGTGGTGGGAAATCTTCTATCCATTCTTGGAAATCAGTTTATTATATGATAAATGTAAGTATTTCTATATTTATCGAAAGTATTAAAAGAGGTGATTTATAATGAATATTTTATTAAAATTAGAACTCTTGTTGTTTGTTATATTATTTTTGTTTACAGTATTAATGTTAATAAGATCAAATAAAGTTACTATTAGATATGCTTTTGTATGGTTTTTTGTCGGATTTGCAATGCTTTTGTTAGCTTTGTTTCCGGAAATAATAATTTATTTATCTGATATTTTAGGTTTTGTGGATCCTTTAAATATGCTTTTTATATTTGCTATATTTTTACTGTTTTGTGTTTGTATTTCACTTACTGTAATTGTATCTTCACAAACAAAAAAAATAAGATTGTTAATTCAAGAAGTATCTTTAATAAAATCTAAGATTAAATAAAAAGAAAAGGAATTGTGATAAATATGAGGGTTAAATCATCGGCTTTAAATATATTTTCTAATGTATCTATTTTAATAATTCAAACAATATTATTACTTGTTGTTAGAATAATTTTTATTAATAATTTAGGAATTGAATATCTAGGTTTACAAAATTTATTAGTAAATATTATGAGTATGCTATCCTTAACTGAACTTGGGATAGCATATGCTATATCATTTAGTTTATATAAACCTTTAGCTGATAAAGATCATCTCCAAGTTAGTAAAATTATTTCGCTATATAAAAAAATCTATTTTGGAATAGGTATTGGGATATCAGTGTTTGGTATTATGATGCTTCCTTTTTTAGACTATTTAATTGTCGATTATACAGTTGAACATTTAGAAATAATTTTTCTTATATATTTAATTACTTTAGTTTCAGGATATTTTATTAGTTATAAAGAAATATTAATAAGTGCCGATCAAAAAGGATATAAATTATTATTTTTTAATTTATTTAGAATTATATTAACGTATTCTATACAAATAGTAGTTCTGCTTTTGACAAAAAGTTTCATTTATTTTATTTTGGTTGAATTGATAATTTATTTAATTCGCAGGTTTGCAGTAAATAGTTACATTAAAAATTATTATAAAGAGATAGATTTTAAATGTAAAGAAAAATTAAAGAAAGATGAATTAAAAAAAATAACAAAAAATGTTAAATATTTATTTTGTAATAAAATAGGGATATTTTTATTGGATGGTACTGATAATATAATAATTTCTAGTATTATAGGGTTAGCTTCTGTTGGTATATACGCTAATTATTTATCAATAGTAAGTATATTAAAAAATCTATTAAATAGTTTTATAAATGGAATAACTTCTAGTTTTGGTAATTTAGTAACAGAAAATAACCGAGATTCACAATATGTCGTTTTTAAAATTATGAATTTGATTACGTTTGCCTTTGTAGGAATGTGCAGTGTTGGAATGTTTAATATATTTAATCCTTTTATTAAATTTTTATTTGGAGAAGAATATATTTTCTCACAAGTAATTGTAATTGTTATAGTATTTAACTTCTTTTTATCTTCTGTGACAATTCCATTGGAAAGTGTTAAAAATGCAAATGGTTATTACAAAAAGAATAGATATTTAAGTTTAATACAAGCAATTATTAATTTATTTATTTCTATTTTATTTGGTATTAAATTTGGGATAATAGGTGTTTTCTTGGGAACTACAATTTCTTATATATTAACAACTAGTTGGAAATTGCCTTATAATATATATAAATATATATTTAATGTAAATCCTTTTATGTATTATATTAATTTTGTAAAAGAGATGTCTTTAATATTAATTTCTATTGTTTTATCTAATTTAATTTATTTGTTATTTGACATATCATCTCTGCTATTAAATATAATTATTGGTGGAATTTTAAGTGTTGTTACATATGCAGCTATATTTATTTTATTTCATTTTAAAACATTAGAATTCAAAGAGGCAATAAATAATTTCTTTAATTTAAGGAGGATTTTAAATGAAAAAGATAGTGTTAATTAATAGTGTGTGTAATGGAAGCACAGGAAAAATAATGCTTTCTATACATAAGTTAGCAAAAGAAAATAATTTTAAATCTTATTGTATTTACGGAAGAAGAAATGGACCATATGATGAAACCTGTATAAAACTAGGTAACAATTTTTCTTTTTTATCACATGTATTATTTACTTTTATATTTAATAATCATGGCAGATATTCAAAATATCATACTAAGAAAATGATAAAAAAATTAAAAGAAATTAATCCTGATATAATACATCTTCATAATATACATGGTTATTATTTAAACTATGAAATTTTATTTAATTATTTAAATAATGAATATAAAGGGAAAGTATTTTGGACATTACATGATTGCTGGTCATTTACAGGCCATTGCCCGCATTATTCAAAGATCAAATGTAATAAATGGAAAAATAAGTGTTATAAGTGCCCACAAATGAAACGTTACCCAATTAGTTTGCTTTTTGATACATCTAAAAATGAATATCAACTAAAGAAAAAGTTGTTTACTAGTGTTAAAGATATGACAATTATTACTCCTTCTGTTTGGTTAAAAGAAGAAGTAGAAAAATCATTTTTAAAAAAATATAAAATAATTGCTATTAACAATGGAATAGATTTAAATATTTTTAAACCGACCAAAAGTGAATTTAGAAAAAAATATAAATCAAAAAATAAGATTATTTTATTAGGTGTTGCTTTTGACTGGGGAGAAAGAAAAGGCTTAGATGTATTTATTGAATTGTCAAAAAGGTTAAGTTCAAAATATCAAATAGTTTTAGTAGGTACAAATAAAAAGATAGATAAAAAATTACCTAAAAATATAATTTCAATTCATAAAACTGATTCTCAAATTGATCTTGCAAAGATTTATACAACTGCGGATTTATTTATAAATCCAACTAGAGAGGATAATTTTCCAACAGTTAATTTGGAATCTTTAGCTTGCGGTACGCCTGGTATTACTTTTAATACTGGAGGGAGTCCTGAATGCTTTGATACAAAAAGTGGAAGTGTTGTTGAATATAACAATATTGATGCATTAGAAAAAGAAATATATAGTGTCATTGAAAATAAAGAATATAATAAAAAAGATTGTATAAAAAGAGCAAAAGAATATAATCGTGATGATAAATTTAAAGAATATATTAATTTATACAACGAAAAGCAATTGTAAGTAATTGTTTTTTTTGTTATAATTTTATCAGGGAGTAGGGTATA
This sequence comes from Mycoplasmatota bacterium, assembly GCA_044432805.1. Taxonomy (GTDB): domain Bacteria; phylum Bacillota_I; class Bacilli_A; order RF39; family UBA660; genus CAYJEO01. Next base: position 53,368 of record JAWXUI010000006.1, read on the forward strand.
TATGAAAGTATTAATAGTGTGTCAACATTTTTATCCGGAAAA